>CAZOHR010000029.1:0-720 GCA_964579045.1 uncultured Bacteroidales bacterium
AGGTTTACTGGACAGTTGACCTTGATTTAGCTACTCAAACTGTTAGGTTTGGCACTTATGGCAGGGGCATTTGGGATTTTAAAATAACTGACGGATTGGTTAATATTGAAAAACCCATTAGCTCAAGTTTAGAAATATTCCCAAATCCCGCTCATAATTTTATCGAAATAATTAGTTCATCACACGAAATAAAGATTTATAGCCTCTATGGAAAAGTTATGAAAATTGTAAAGCCAGGCAGAATAGACATCTCAGAACTAGCAAGTGGGGTTTACTTTGCAGAGGATGGAAAGAGTAGCCAAAAATTTATCAAATATTAATCCTTGAGATTGAGGACACACATTAAAATTTTACTAAATTTGTTTTTTATAACTATGATGAAAACCTTAAAAAAGATAATGTGGATTTATATCAGATTTGTTCAAAAAATTCTGATTACAATCTTATTGACTCTAACATTTTTCTTAGTTATTCCTTTTAGTTGGTTGTATATGCTTATTTTTAAATCAGCCTTGGTTAAACAAAACTTTACAATGTCTCAAACTTATTGGATTAAGACATCAAAACTATCAAACACAATTGAAGAATTCACTGAGCAGTCATAAATATGAGAAAAATAGGATACATATTAAAGGAAATGTTTAAAATGATTAGGAAGCATAAATTAAGTTTTCTAGCTCCAATTTTTATCATACTTGCTATTTTAGCATTCTTAGTTTA
>CAZOHR010000029.1:730-18674 GCA_964579045.1 uncultured Bacteroidales bacterium
ATATTAGCTGTTCTGGCAATTCTGGTTTATTATATCGGGCCGGCTGTTATTGTTTCATTTATTTATGCAGGAGTTTAATTTATGGTAAGTGTTAGCGAAATATTAGATTTGAGAGGCAATCCATGTCCAGGAAATTTACCAAAGATCCTACTCACTCTTGAAGGATTAGACAGCGGGGATATTTTAGAGATAATACTAGACGATATTGTAGCTCTTGATCGTATTCCCGATGCAATTAGAGATGAAGAGGCATATAAAATGCTTGAACCAACAATTAGCGGACACAATATTCACCTATTTATTAAAGTGTATTAGTCATGCAAGAGGAAAAAAGAATATGCAGTCGTTGCTTAATGCCAGAAAACGAGCCTGAAATTTTCTTTAATGAGCAGGGGGTTTGCAACTTATGTCTTGCACATGATTATATGAAAAAAATTGAATCTACTCAAAAGCCTCTTGAGAGTGATTTAATAAAAATTCTAGACAAATATAGGGGAAAGCAAAAATATGACTGCATGGTAATGTGCAGCGGAGGTAAAGACAGTACATCAGCATTGTATTATATGAAAAAAAGATACAATTTAAATGTGCTAGCCTTTATGTTTGATCATGGTTTTGAAACCGAGGAAGCAATTTTAAACGTCCAAAAAGCTGTTGACAAATTAGGAATTGATTTAATATTGTATAAATCATCTTTTATGAAACCTATGTTCGAGAAGATGATAAAATCCGACTCTAAAGCAGTTATTTGTCATCCATGCTCAATATGGTACATGGACTTAGCATTTGACACGGCGGCTAGATATGACATTCCTCTTATTGTAGCTGGCTGGACAAAAGGCCAATCTACAAAACAAGAAGTTATGTCGAAATGTGGCTGTAATGTACACGCAGCCGAGTTCAAAGCCATGGCAGACAGCACAAAAGAATTTCTCGAAAATAGTTTAAATGAATTTCCACAATACAAAAATTTTCCGAGAAGCATGGAAGAAGTTTTGAAACGTGCAAAGAAAAGACACAAGTCTCTCGTTATTTCACCGCATTGGTTTTTACCATTTGGTCCAGATGAATACGTAAAACTTATCAAAGAAGAGCTTGATTGGAAAGCTCCAGAATTAAGCTACCCAATTGGATCTACAAATTGCACTCTTAATTTTATTTCTGTTTATAATTCGCTAAAACATTACGGGTATACACATTATCATGTTGAAGCTAGTAAATTAATCCGCGAAGGTGTTATCACCAGAGAAGAAGCTTTAGAGCAACTGAAACTTAATTTTGACGAAAAGACTTTGCAAGATGTTGCGGATAAAATGAATATTGATTTTTCAGGCCACTTGTAGTAATTGGCTATTGCACTACCGGCTCCAACTCTTTGAAAACAAAAAAACAGTAAATTAGATAAGAATTAAGGTGTCAATTTTGCTGCTAAAAAAGAAATAAAACAACAATAATTGTAACTATTTAGGTCTCTGTGAAAGTTGGTAGTGGTAGTGGGTAGTGGGTAGTGGGTAGTGGGTTTATCATAGTTGCTGCCGCTTTTTGGACAATTTGTAGTCGGTAAAATTTGTAGTCGGTGGTCAGTTAGGTACTGCAGTCGATTCACTTTTTTTTGCAACTACTATTCAATATGTGACAATCAGCAGAATCTCAAGCTTACAACAATCCAACTACCTACTTTCAATTACCACTAACAACTACCACTAACAACTACCACTAACAACTATAAAAAGAATTCTAGTTTTGACATAATACCTAAATAATTACCAATAATTTATCTCACAAAAATGGATGGTGCTTAAAGCTGATGTACTGCTGATGTCTCAATGAGCAATTTTTGCTGGTTATTCGCATTATATTATGAAAAAAAACGAAAGACTTTATTAGCAGCACTTCGTTTTATTTTAAGAAGATAAAGCTTATTGCAAAATAAAATTAGATAATACTTCATTTACAACTAAGCTCCTCACTATTTAAATAATAATTTGTAGCTATATTTCTCTTGCTCGACATACCTATATCATTTTTATTTAAAAAAAAAAAAATATGATAATTGTTATAAAATAGTAAATAATAAAATAATATTTTTGTAAAAATTTAATTAAAAAAAAAGATTAAGGATTATTTCTAATTTTGTTTTTTTTGAATTCATTTTAAAGCATTGTGTTATGGTATCAGAATTTGGAATTGTTTTACTCTACTTTATCTTAGGTGCAGTATTTGTTGGTATTGCCTTAGTAGCCTCTGCAATTGTTCGACCAAGCAGACCCAACCCAATTAAAAATTCGACTTATGAATGTGGTGAAATTCCTATTGGTCACACATGGATAAGGTTTAATGTCAGGTTCTATGTTATAGCATTAATATTCTTACTTTTTGATGTAGAAGTTGTTTTTCTTCTGCCATGGGCAATAGTTTTTAAAAGTTTAGGATGGTTTGCATTTATAGAAATGATAATATTCGTATTTATATTAATGGTAGGCTTTGCCTATGTCTGGATCAAAGGTGACTTGGATTGGGAAAGACCAAAACCAATAATACCAAAACTCGAAGATTTGGTTATCGGTAAAAAACAATAATTATTAAGTTCTTTATTATGGGGATATTAAACAAACTAGATGATCCATACGAAGGTGGTGGGATAGTTTTAGGAAAAGTTGAAGATCTATTGAATTGGGGAAGAAGTAGGTCAAATTGGTATTTGCACTTTGGATTAGCTTGCTGTGCTATTGAATTTATGGCAATGAATGCATCTCACTTTGACTTTATGCGATTTGGTACAATCCCAAGAACAAGCCCACGACAGGCCGACTTTATCATGATTACTGGGACTGTAACTTTAAAAATGGCCGAGAGAATAAAAATATTGTATGAACAAATGGCTGAGCCAAAATATGTAATCTCAGTAGGTTCATGTTCCAATTGCGGTGGTCCTTATTTTGAACACGGATATTCTGTACTAAAAGGCGTAGATAGGATTATACCTGTCGACGTTTATATTCCAGGTTGCCCACCAAGACCCGAAGCATTTGAAGAAGGAATGATGCAATTGCAGAGCAAAATTAAACATCAAGATATTTTTAACAAGAGAAAGAAATTAGCCAAAGCGGCAAAAGAGGTAAAGTAATAAACTTATATAGCGAATTAAATGTCACAGGAAGAAATTTATAATGATTTAAAAGCTGCTTACGGTGATGATGTAATCTGCTTTAACAACACACTGCCGGGAGATTCGTTTATTGAAATATCCACAGAAAAATCATTTGATATCTGTCATACCTTAAGGGACGATGATAAGTATCTATTTGACTACCTCATGTGTATAAGCGGTGTTGATTGTGGAGACAAAGTTTGCGCTGTTTACCATTTGTATTCAATGACTTTTAAACATAAATTAGTTTTAAAAGTGTTTGCTCCAAAAAGCAATCCTGAAATAAAAAGTGTTGAAAGAATCTGGAGAACTGCTGACTGGCACGAAAGAGAAACATTTGACCTTATGGGAATTATTTTTACAGGACATCGTAATCTCAAGAGGATACTTTTACCTGAAGATTGGGAAGGTTCACCATTAAGGAAAGATTACAAAGTTCAGGAGTATTACCATGGTATGAAAGTATCTTAGTTTATTTATGTTATGAGTAAGAAAAAAAGATTTGAAATAGAATATAGTGTAAACGAATCCGACAGAATGAGAATTAATGTCGGGCCACAACATCCCTCAACTCATGGCGTATTAAGAATGGAAGTTGAAGTTGATGGTGAAATAGTAACTGAGGTAGTTCCACATTTAGGTTATTTGCACAGAAGTTTCGAAAAACATTGCGAAAGCATGACCTATAATCAGATCATACCTTATATTGACAGACTAGACTACATTTCTGCTCTAAATAACGAATGGACTTATGTGATGGGTCTCGAAAAGTTGATGGACATAAAAGTACCCGAAAAAGTAGAGTATATCAGAGTAATAACAGCGGAGTTAAATAGAATTGCAAATCATCAAATCGCCGTAGCAACTTTTGGCCTTGATGCTGGTGCATTTACACCTTTCCTATTCTTTTTCAGAGATAGAGAATATATTCTATGGATTCTTGAAAAACTTTCAGGTGCCCGTTTACTATATAATTATTACAGAGTTGGAGGCTTGTCGGGTGATACGTACCCAACATTTAAGGAAGAGTGTCTTGATCTAATAAAGAAGGTTAGAAAAACAAATGCAGAAATTATAAATCTACTAATAAAAAACAGAATTTTTATTCAAAGAACTGCACATGTTGGAATATTACCCAAAGATGTTGCTATTAGTTTTGCATGTAGTGGCCCAGTTCTTAGAGGGTCAGGTGTAAAATATGACTTGAGAAAAGATGAACCATATTCTATTTATGACAGATTTGATTTCGACATCCCTGTAGGACTTGGCGAAGTTGGTGTTATTGGAGATTCGTGGAATAGGAATATGGTTCGTATGAGAGAAATGGAACAATCTTGTAAAATTATAGAACAAGCTATTGCACAAATGCCTGATGATGGAGATGTGTTTGCAGCGATTCCAAAAAAAATTAAGCCACCACAAGGTGAAATTTATTTTAGAGCCGAAGGACCAAAAGGCGATTTGGGATTTTATATCGTTAGTAACGGAAGTGATAAACCAGAAAGATTAAAAGCTAGAGGAACAAGTTTTGTAAACCTATCAGTTTTACCAGACATCTCTAAAGGTTATATGTTTGCTGATTTGATTCTGATATTAGGTAGCATTGACATTGTGCTCGGAGAGGTTGACAGATAATTGTACTTATAAATAGTTATACAGAATAATGGAGAATATTAATTTTTTATATGACCTGCTTGGAAACAATTTACTATCTCTTATCCTGATAGTAGCTTTACCATTGGTATTTCTATTAGTTTATGCGCTGGTAGCAATCTTAGCCGAATTAAAAATATCTGCCTGGATACAAGAGAGATTAGGGCCAATGAGAACTGGGCCTTGGGGTATCTTACAACCAGTTGCCGAAGTTATTAAGTTATTACAGAAGGAGGATATTACACCTGCAAAGGCAAGTAAAATTCTGTATAATATAGCCCCATTTGTGATTTTCACTGGTGCTTATGCCGCTTTTGCTGTAATACCATTTAGTTCAAGTTTTATTCCTGCAGACATTAACCTCGGACTTTTCTACATCTTTGCAATTGGATCTATCAGTGCAATTGGTATAGTAATGGGAGGCTGGGCTTCAAATAATAAATACTCACTTATGGGTGCAATGAGATCAGTTGCACAATTAATCAGCTACGAGATTCCTGCTGCAATGGCAATTCTATCTATTGTTGTTTTAGCTTCCTCAATGAATATGCAAGAAATAAATCATGCACAAACAGGTTGGTTCTGGAATTGGTTTATTTTTGGTGGAGCAGGGCCTATCTCAAAAATCTGGGTAGTTCCATTTACGATAACACTAAGTTTAATCTACTTTATTGCCTCTCTAGCGGAAACAAACAGAGTACCTTTTGATATTCCAGAAGGTGAATCAGAATTAGTTGCTGGTTTCCACACAGAATATAGTGGTATCAAATTCGCAATGTTTTTCTTTGCCGAGTATGCCAATATGTTTGTGGTAGCTGCAATCTTTACAACAATATTTCTCGGAGGATGGAACTCTCCTTTCGACACATTTATGCAGGGTCCAGCATGGGGTGCATTCTGGTTTGCAGCAAAAGCATTTATGGTCGTGTTAGTTCAGATTTGGTTAAGATGGACTTTACCTAGATTCAGAGTTGATCAATTAATGTATGTTGGTTGGAAAGTATTATTGCCAATTTCTTTCGTGTGCTTTATTGCGATTAGTTTATTTGTAATGTTGAAATAGTAAAAATTAAGATGATTCAATACTTTAAAAATATATGGGCAGGCATCTATTCCACTTTAGTAGGAATGCATATAACCTGGAAACACCTATTTGTAAAAAAGGTAACAATTCAGTATCCTGACCAAAGATTCCCAATTCCAGACAATGCAAGAAACCGACTTGCACTTGAAATGATTAAATGCAATGGATGTACAAGTTGTGCCAGAGCATGTCCTCTTCACTGCATAACCATCGAAACTGTAAAAGCAACTGCTGATGATCCACACGAAGAGTTATTGCATAACGGCAGCAAAAGAAGATTATGGGTCACTAAATATGAAATAGATTTTGCAAAATGTTGCTTCTGTGGTATGTGCAGTTCCGTATGTGCAACCGAAGCAATAGCACATACAACAAATTACGAGTATTCTGAGTATGACAGAAATAAATTAGTTTATAAATTTCATACTTTAACACCTGAGCAGATTTTAGATAAAAAACAAAGATTAGCGGATTCTCAGGCAAAAGAAAAAGAAAACCAGTCAGAAAAAAAACTGATTGAAACAAAAGACGAATAACAAACTGAAAATAGATTTAATTAGAGTAAAACGACATTATATAAATAAATTATGGATTTATTAACAATAGCTTTCTTTCTATTTGCTGCTTTAACTCTTGTTTTTGGAGCAGTCGTTGTGCTATCCAAGAATATTATGCATTCGGCATTCTCTCTTTTGTTTACATTCTTTGGTGTATCGGGCCTATATGTATTATTAACTGCCGACTTTTTAGCTATTACCCAAATTATGATTTATATCGGTGGGATATTAGTCCTAATCATCTTTGGTGTTATGCTTACTACAAGGATTACTGGTGTAGATGTTAAAACAGGAACTCTCGGTAAAATATCATTGACATTTTCAGGCATACTTGCTGGAGCCATTGCTGCATCACTAATTTTGTTATTTACCAAAACAAGTTGGTATGTTGCAGATTCTCCAAGTGTTGTAACAACTGTTAATGCAATTGGGAATAAGCTCTTAACAAATTATCTTTTGGCTTTTGAAGCAGCATCGATGCTCTTATTAATAGCCATTGTGGGTGCGTCATTTATTGCAAGAAATAAAAACTCTAAAACCGAATAAATATGGAAATTGGATTAGTACATTATTTAATAGTAAGTGCATTATTATTTTCGCTTGGCTTGTTTGGAGTTGTTACCCGCAAACATGCAGTTATGGTTTTAATGGGACTGGAGTTAATCTTAAACGCAGCAAACATAAATTTCATTGCATTTGCGCGTTATGGTGGGATGAACATTGATGGACACGTTGCGGCGATTTTTGTAATAATTCTTGCTGCTGCTGAAGCTGCAATCGCACTAGCTATCATATTAAATATTTATCAAAATTTTAAACATGTCAATGTAGATGAAATTGACAAATTAAAAGGTTAATTAGATTCGTAATTTGAATATAAAGATTTTATGACACAAAACTTAATATTGCCACTGAGCTTAATAACACTTCTTATTCCGCTGCTAAGTTTTCTAATTAATATTTTTCTTGGAAAAAAATTAGGAAAACGAAGCGGTACAGTAGGAACTGTCATTATGGGAATTGATTTACTATTAGCAATTGCTATTGCCTTTTCTAAACTCTCAACATATGCTGATTTACAAACAATACAGACCAAAGTAGAATGGTTTAGTATTGGTTCATCAAAGATTATCTTTGGAATTGGAATCGACAATATCGCAGCTATAATGCTTGTTGTTGTAACACTCATCAGTTTTCTGGTTCATTTATTCTCGACAGAATATATGTCAGAAGACAGACGTTTTCCAACGTTTTACGCCTATCTGGGTTTATTCACATTTTCGATGTTGGGTATCGTAATCGCCAACAATTTTTTGATAATGTATATTTTCTGGGAGCTTGTTGGTATAAGTTCTTACCTCCTTATCGGATTTTGGTATGAGAAAAAAACAGCATCTAACGCTGGAAAAAAAGCGTTTATCACAAACAGAATCGGCGATCTCGGCTTCCTTATTGGTATTATGATTCTGTTTTCAACCTATGGTTCATTCATGTTCGACGATATCTTTGCTGGTATTTCTTCTGGCAAATTACCTTTCGACAATCCTACAATGCTAACTATTGCTGGCATTTGCATTTTTATGGGTGCTATGGGAAAATCAGCTCAATTTCCTTTCCATGTGTGGTTGCCTGATGCTATGGAAGGCCCTACTCCAGTTTCTGCATTGATTCACGCTGCAACAATGGTTGCTGCTGGAGTTTATCTTGTTACTAAAGTCTTTGTTATGTTTACAGCTGACGCATTGACTTTTATTGCAGTTATTGGAACCATTACTGCATTTATGTCTGCAACAATAGCAATTACCCAAACCGACTTTAAAAAAGTTCTTGCCTATTCTACTGTTAGTCAACTTGGTTTTATGATTATGTCTTTGGGTATTGCAGGTTATACAAATGGTTTTTTCCATCTCGTCACTCATGCTTGGTTTAAGGCTGCATTATTTCTTGCTGCAGGTTCTGTAATTCATGCTATGCACCATGCAATGACACATCTGCACGATCATCATTCTGATCCTCAGAACATTTTCAATATGGGAGGACTTAGAAAAACAATGCCATGGACTTATAGAACATTTATCTTTGTTACTTTGGCTTTGGCAGGAATTCCATTGACTTCTGGATTCTTAAGTAAAGATGGTATTCTAGCTGGAACAATAGCATATGCGAATCTTGCTGGTGGCTGGCATTGGATAATCCCAATTATGGCATTTTCTGCAGCAGGTATGACAGCATTTTACATGTTCAGACTAACAATTATTGCATTCCATGGCGAAAATAAAACTAAGATAGCTACTCATACAAAAGAGAACAAGAAGGTTATCGTAATACCACTGATTGTACTTTCACTATTATCATTTTGGTTTTTCTACTCGCCAAATCCTACCAATGCTACGAGCGGTTGGTTCCATAAAGCAATAAAACAACCTGAAAATATTGTTCCCGCCGACCTTCAATGGAGTTTCCTACTTTCCGAAAAAGCTGAAACTAAAATTGAAACTAAAGAATCCACTATTGTTGAATCAAAAGATGTTGCGGTTATAGAATCTGAAGAGATTTCAGTTGTAGAATCAGAAGATGTTACTACAGTCGAATCCAAAGAAATAGCTGCCACAGAAACAGACGATGTATTATTGGTCGAAAATAATACTAACGAAAGTACCGCAGAAGTTGTGGATGCAGAGAAAGATCATCCTGCTAAAAGCCACTATCTAAATAAATTACAGGAAGAGACACATCACTTCCATCTACTTGCGATGATATTGTCATTATTAGTAGCGGGTACGGGAATCTTATTAGCATTCCTTATTTACCAATTCAAAATTATTAGTGCAGATAAGCTAGAAGCTCGATTCAAATTTTTACATAAATTTTCGTTGAATAAATGGTATATCGACGAACTTTATCATGCTACTTTTATTGGAGGAACTATATTATTTGCAAAACTATTGTCGTGGTTTGACAATTTTATTGTAGATGGTTTGGTAAATCTGAGTTCTTATCTTACACGGGGATTTAGTACTTTAATTGGTCATTTTGATAATTATGTAATCGATGGATTTATTAATTATACTGCCCAGTTTACTGGATTCTGTGGCTCAACATTAAGAAAGTTGCAAAACGGACGGGTTCAAGCCTATTTGATATTAGCACTACTAATTATATTAATATTACTATACTTTGTTATTTAAATTTTTTATCAGAACTTTTTAAAAATTATTTATATGCTAGGGACAATAAATTTTCCGATTTTATCATTGATTACTTTTATTCCTATTTTGGGGATTATAATATTGATGTTGACACCTTCAGGAAAAGATGAAAAAGGTCAAAAACTATCAAGAACAATTATCCGCTGGACTGCAGTTGGAGTAACTTTTATACAACTTGTTCTTGCATTTATAATTTACCTGAACTACAATCCTGAAATGACGGGTATAAATGACGCAAGCTCATTTCAATTTGTAGAGAAAATTAGTTGGATAAAAGCCACATTGCCTATGGTAGGAGATTTAAATATCGAATACTTTATGGGTATTGATGGTATTAGTGTTCCAATGCTTTTACTTACTTCGATAATTTGTTTTGTTGCAGTATTTCCTTCATTTGGAATCAATAAAGCAGTAAAAGGGTATTTTGCAATGTATCTTCTACTTGACTTAGGTATGATGGGAGTTTTCTGTGCACTGGACTTCTTTTTATTTTACTTATTTTGGGAACTCATGCTATTACCAATGTACTTTCTAATTGGTATTTGGGGTGGTCCAAGAAAAGAATATGCAGCTATTAAGTTCTTCATATACACTTTGGTTGGTAGTGTTTTTATGCTACTTGTGATGATCGGATTATATCACAGCTTCGGATCCTTTAACATGCTCGAAATGATGGATGCGACGAACCTACGAGATGGTTCAATATTCAGTGGATCGGGAACTACAATACGTTATGTCGCATTTGCAGCACTATTTATAGGTTTTGCCATTAAAGTTCCTCTTTTCCCATTTCACACCTGGTTACCAGATGCTCACGTTGAAGCACCTACACCTATTTCTGTAATACTTGCTGGTGTTCTCTTGAAAATGGGTGCTTATGGTATGATTAGAATAGCATTTCCAATCTTCCCTGATGCATTTGGATATTTTCAAACACTTATCGGATGGATCGGCACAATAAGTATAGTCTATGGTGCATTATGTGCTCTGGGGCAACATAAGGTTGGTAAGCGTGATTTAAAGAAACTTATTGCCTACTCATCGGTAAGTCATATGGGCTTGGTCATTTTAGGGTTATCTTCAATGAGACCCGAAGGTGTTACTGGTGCTATTTTCCAGATGTTTAATCACGGTATAATTACTGCAATGTTATTTATGGTCGTAGGTGTTATCTACGACAGAGCACATACCAGAGGTCTTGATGACTTTGGTGGCTTAGCGAAAAAAATGCCTATTTACACCGGAATTATGGCAATTGCTTTCTTTGCAGCTATTGGACTACCAGGTATGAGTGGGTTCGTTTCAGAAGTCTTAGTATTCCTCGGATCATTCCGCACTTTCCCATGGATGACAGCTATTGCAGGATTGAGCATAATTCTTGGAGCTGCCTATATGCTGTGGGCATTACAAAAAGTATTTTTAGGAACATTGCCTGACAAATGGAAAGGCCCATGGGATCCAACAAGAACAAAATACAAAACCGACGATCTAACGTCATTGGAATTAGTTGCTCTTATTCCACTTGCAGTTATTGTTATCTTCTTGGGAATTTTCCCTAATCCTATAATTAATCTAATGACAGGTTCTGTTAATCACTTTATTGATGTAATGAGACCTTTTGTTATGATTGGTGGCATTTAGGAAGAATTTAGTGTTTTATTGAAATAAATTAATAAATTATGACTTATACAGCCCAAATAACAACAGAACTGATAAAAAGCATTAATATGTTTTTGCCAGAGACTATTCTGGTAGCAACATTTATAGTATCCATGATTCTGGACGTTGTTTTAAAAAAATCAAGAAACATTTCTGGGTACATTGCAATCATTGGATTGGTAATTGCAGCATTTTTCTTATCTCGTCAAACAGGTATGAATTATACGGCATTCTCAAATATCCTAGTCATCGACGGCTTTGGCCAATTTATTAAATTCATTATCTTATTGTCTAGTATAATAATAATCGTTTTTTCTTTTTTCTCAAAAGAATTGAATCAGGCTCATTCTAAATTGGGCGAATACTACATGCTTATCATTGGAATGACCTTTGGAATGTTTCTACTAGTAGGTGCATCAAATCTTATAATGATATATATTGCAATCGAAACGATGAGTATCAGTTCCTATATCTTGGCAGGTTACACAAAAGAAGTAAAAAGAGCATCAGAAGCATCACTAAAATATGTGATTTTTGGAGCGGTATCTTCGGGAATAATGATTTATGGAGTCTCAATTCTATTTGGACTCACAGGCAGCCTCAATTTGTTCGAAATTAATAATTATTTAGCCACTCATGAGGTAGCAACCATTCCGCTAGTAGTAGCATGCATTTTGATAATCTCTGGTTTTGCGTATAAAATCTCAGCAGTTCCTTTTCATTTCTGGACCCCAGATGTATATGAAGGTGCTCCTGTAACAATCACTGCATATCTGTCTGTTGCTTCAAAAGCTGCTGGATTTGCTGTTTTATTGCGATTCTTTAAAACTTGTTTTATTGACACTTCGGTAAATACTGAAGGAGCTTGGGTGCTTCTTAGTAGTATCGATTGGCACACAATAATAGCAATCCTTGCAATTCTAACAATGTGTGTTGGAAACCTGGTAGCACTTTGGCAAACCAATTTAAAAAGAATGCTTGCCTATTCTAGTATTGCTCATGCCGGCTATCTACTAATGGCAGTTTCGGTTTTAAACGACACTGGAGTTATTGCTGTATTAGTATATTTCTTCTTCTACATGATAATGAATCTCGGTGCATTCTTCATCATACAGATTGTGGCAGACAAAATAGGCTCCGAAAACATTGAAGATTATAATGGTCTAGGTTACAGATCTCCCATAATTGGTATCTGTATGACAATATTATTGATTTCACTTACAGGACTACCTCCCACTGCTGGATTTATAGGAAAACTTTACGTTTTTTCATCAGTTATTGATTCTGGATTTGTCTGGCTTGCTGTTGTAGGGGTAGTCAATAGTGTAATTTCATTATATTATTATGTGAGAGTAATTAAACATATGTTTCTCAAAGATATCGAATCAACGAAAACAAAACTTGTATTTTCTCCTTCAATAATTGTTATTCTTTTACTCTTAACTCTACCTACTCTTGTTTTTGGTTTATATTTTACCCCCATTGTTCAATGGGCAAATTATTCTATAAACATCCTTATTGGAAATTAAACTTTCAAAAGAGCACCACTTCTGTTTTATTAATAATAGCTTTACTTGGCTTATTATTAAGATGTTTTCATGACCAAAAGGTCAGAAAATGTTTGGTTTTCTAATTTCCAAAACCATATCAGTTCGAATAATATATTTTACAACATATTTTGAAAATATTTTAGAAACAATTTTCAAAACATGACAAAATATATATTAATATAATAAAAAAAAAATTAAATTTGCTCCAATATTTTTTAAGACATTTTAAGAATATTATTTAAGTATTGATAAAAAAAAATGTGTTCTATAATAAATTAAAGTATTATAATGACATATAAATTATTATTTTAAAACAGTAAATATATGCACGATTCTCATGCTCATATTGAAGATAATGGACTCAAATCAAGATTGGTAAAAGCAACAGGAGTCAATATCACAGAATGTTACCAATGTGCCAAATGCACAGCAGGTTGTCCTATGGTTGATGATATGGACATTAAGCCCAGCCAGGTATTAAGAATGTTGCAATTGGAGCTCCCAGGCTATGAAGATACAATTCTAAGGTCTCTTGCCATTTGGCTATGCTTATCTTGTGAAATGTGCTATTCGAGATGCCCTCAAGACGTCCATTTATCGAAAGTAATGGATTTTCTCCGTCAAGAGTCAATTGCACAAAATAAAGTCCACCCAAAAGCAAAAGACATTCTTAAATTCCATGAGTCATTCCTATTATCAATAGAATCTACTGGAAAACTTGCCGAACTAAATTTACTTGCAGTTTACAAGTTAAAAACATTAAACTTGTTGCAAGATGTTAATCTTGCTCCAGAAATGTTGATGAAAGGAAAGTTAAAGCTTATTCCGCATAAGAATAAAGACATGGATAACATTGAAAAGATTTTTAGAAACACTAATAATAAAGGAGGTAAATAATGAAAGTTGGATATTTTCCCGGTTGTTCCTTGGATGGAACAAGTAAAGAATATCACGATTCTCTGTTTGCTGTAGCAGAGCAATGCGGAATAGAGTTAACAGAAATCGAGGATTGGAATTGCTGTGGAGCAACAGCTGCGCATTCTCTAAACCATGAACTGGCAATTGCATTACCTGCCCGCTCATTAGCACTTGCAGCAGAACAGTGGTTTACAGATATTGTTGTACCATGTGCAGCCTGCTATAGCCGTTTGTCCACATCGTTATCAGAGATAAATAAGAGTAATGATTCAAAGAAGAAAATTGAAGACATTATAGAAAAGAAAATCGGAGATGGATTAATCGTCTTAAGTGTTATCGACTTTCTGGACAAATACATTCTACCAGTAATAGATGAACACATTAGTGCAAAATTAAATCACAAAACAGCTTGCTATTACGGATGTCTGCTAGTTAGACCAAAAGGTATTGCTACGATAGATAGACTAGAAGACCCTATGGTAATGGAAGCAATTATCGACAAAACAGGTGCAAAGTCAATTGATTGGGCATATAAAACCGAATGTTGTGGAGCTGGTTTTTCGATATCTAAAACAGATTCTGTAGCAAAATTGTCAGCAAAAATAGTTGAGGATGCCTTTGATAGAGGTGCAGAATCACTAGTAGTTGCGTGTCCAATGTGTCATTCAAATTTGGATATGAGGCGCCCAGTAATAAACAAATATCTTAAAAAAGACATACAGATTCCGGTAATGTTTATAACACAAGCTCTGGGTCTAGCAATGGGCATTTCACCCGAAAAATTAGGATTGAATAAGCATTTCATTCCAACAGATAAAATTACATCAAGTTTAGTTAATAACGAGTTATAATATGGCGCGTATAGGAGTATTTATTTGTCATTGCGGAGAAAACATATCAGCAACAGTTGATGTGGTTAAAGCTGCTGAAGCCGCTTCGCATTTTCCTGGTGTTGTTTATAGTGTTGATTATAAATATATGTGTTCAGATCCTGGACAAACATTATTAATCGAAGCGATAAAAAAACACAAATTAACCGGAGTAGTTGTTGGCGCGTGTTCACCACGTATGCATGAGCCTACTTTTAGAAAAGCAACTGCTGAAGCTGGGATAAATCCATTTTTATGCGAGATGGCTAATCTGCGTGAACATTGTTCATGGGTACATCCCAACACAGAAGAAACCACAAAAAAAGCAATTGATATCTTAAGAATGCTTGTCGAAAAAGTAAAAAAGAACCTTCCGCTTTTCCCAATAAAGGTCCCAATCACCAAAACCGCTTTGGTTATTGGTGGTGGTATTGCAGGTATACAGGCAGCTCTGGATATAGCAAATGCAGGCCACAAGGTTGTAATGATCGAAAAGCAGCCATCAATTGGTGGACACATGTCTCAATTGTCAGAAACTTTTCCGACTCTTGACTGTTCGCAATGTATTCTTACCCCACGTATGGTTGAAGTTGCTCAAAATCCAAATATTACCCTTTACTCCTATGCAGAATTAGAAGCACTTGATGGTTTTATTGGAAACTTTACAGCTAAGATAAAGCTGAAAGCAAAAAGTGTTGACATGGCCAAGTGCACTGGTTGCGGTAGCTGCTGGGAAAAATGTCCATCAAAGAAAATTCCAGACGAATTCAATGCAGGATTAAGTAATAGAACAGCAATCTATGTTCCATTCCCACAGGCAGTCCCAAATAAACCTGTTATTGACAGAAAG
This sequence comes from uncultured Bacteroidales bacterium, assembly GCA_964579045.1. Taxonomy (GTDB): domain Bacteria; phylum Bacteroidota; class Bacteroidia; order Bacteroidales; family ML635J-15; genus Bact-19. Next base: position 16,231 of record CAZOHR010000029.1, read on the forward strand.
CATTGCACCTACTTCACAAAAGGAGGAAAATGTGGTATTTGTAAGAAAGTTTGCCCTGCTGATGCAATAGATTATGATGCAAAAGATGAAATTATTGAAGTAAATGTTGGGGCTGTGGTAGCTGCAACAGGTTTCGATATAAAACATTCGGATTTCTTCCCTGAATACGGTTATGGTCGTTATAAAGATATTGTTGACGGATTACAATTTGAAAGACTCGCATCTGCATCAGGACCAACTGGTGGTGAGATTAGACGCCCTTCGGATGGTAAAGTTCCAGAAACTATTGTTTTCCTAGCATGCGCTGGATCGCGTGACAAAGCCAAGGGCATTGAATACTGTTCAAAAATATGTTGCATGTACACCGCAAAACACGCAATGCTGTACAAACATAAAAATCATGATGGTAAGGCTTACGTATTTTATATGGATATTAGGGCTGCAGGAAAAAATTATGATGAATTTGTGCGTCGTGCAATTGAAGATGACGGAGTTCAATATATTAGAGGCAGAGTGTCTAAAGTTTTTGAAAAAAACGGGAAGTTAATGGTAATGGGTGTTGACACTCTGCTTAACTCTCAACCAATTACCATTGAGGCCGATATGGTCGTACTCGCAACAGCATCAATAGCAAATAGCGACTCCGAATCCTTAGCACAAAAACTTCATATTAGCTATGATAGTCACCACTTCTTTTCCGAAGCACATCCAAAACTAAAACCTGTTGAGACAAACACTGGTGGAGTTATGCTAGCAGGAGCTTGTCAAAGCGCAAAAGATATTCCAGAATCTGTATCTCAGGCATCGGCAAGTGCAAGCAAAATAATAGGCTTATTTTCTGCTGATGAACTTACAAGAGAACCAGTGGTTGCTGTTGTAAACCGAATACCTGCACCATCTTATACAACTTGTACTGGTTGCTATTTATGCCAAGAAGTTTGTCCATATCTTGCAATCGAAAAAGAAGAAATTAAAGACAGGAATGGCAACTTAATAAAAAATGCAGCAAAGGTTAATGCAGGCTTATGCCAAGGTTGTGGAACCTGTGTAGCAATGTGCAGAAATAAATCCATTGATCTTCAGGGCTATAGCAATGAGCAAATGATGGCTGAAGTAATGGCATTATTAAATAATCCCTTATAATTGATACTATGTCACAATTTGAACCAAAATTAGTAGCTTTTGTCTGTAACTGGTGTACTTACGCTGGCGCAGATTTAGCAGGGACGAGCAGAACAAAATATGCAAGCAATGTCAGAATAATCCGGTTTCCCTGTACTGGAAGAATAGATTTCATGCTTATAATAAAAGCATTTGAAAATGGTGCTGACGGAATCATTGTCTCTGGTTGTCACCCAAACGACTGCCACTATACATCAGGAAACTTCCATGCAAAAAGAAGATGGATGGTGTTTCGCCAGATGATGGACTTTATGGGTTTTGATATTAATCGTGTAACTTTCTCTTGGGTTTCAGCTGCAGAAGGAACGAAATGGGCACAATTAGTAAATGAAGTTACAGAAACAATAAAAAATATGGGACCATACGAGGATTTAAAAAAACTCGACCCTGATTATTCATTAACCAACAAGTAAACTATGAACCAGATAATAGAAAAAGTAAAAGAATTACTTGATAACGGTTCCGTTTCCATAATGATTGGATACAAAAAAGGATTTAATACAGAGCCTGTTCCTGCTTTTGCCGAAAATGCAAAACAGGCAGAACTTTTTATTTACAATCAGCAGTGTCTTACCAATTTAGCAGTGTACCTGCATAAACCAGAAATAAAAAAACATAAGAAAATTGGTATTATTGCAAATATTTCAACATTAAAATCAATTTTGCAGTTAGTGTCTGAGAATCAGCTTTGGGATTTAGAAAAAACAGTTTTGACAATCACCAAAGATGAACAAATTCTTGTATTTACAGACGTTAAAGAAATTGAGAAATATGTTCAGGAAAACTACCCTAGTTTCACAGACGAAGATCTTGAACAAATTGCAAAACTTGAGGCAATGACTAGAGAAGAACGCTGGGCCTTCTGGACAGAACAATTCTCGGCTTGCATAAAATGCTATGCATGTCGCGCAGTATGCCCTATGTGCTACTGTTCGAAATGTACAGTTGAATGCAATCAACCACAGTGGATAACAGTATCTTCCGAAACTGTTGGTAATCTAGAATGGCATTCTATGAGAGCTATGCATTTGGCCGGACGATGTATCAATTGCGGAGAATGTGGCCGACAATGTCCTGCTGGAATCCCTATTCATTTGCTCACAACTAAGCTTAATAAAGATGTAGAAAAAGAATTTGGATCCAAAACCGGGTTCTCTGCTGCTTCAGAGTATGCAATGAATACGTTTAATCCTAATGATAAAGAAGGTTTTATTAGATAATTACAAATAGATTTATTCCAAATGGAAACTAAAATTATAAAA
>CAZOHR010000030.1:0-17287 GCA_964579045.1 uncultured Bacteroidales bacterium
ATAGCTAGTCTGACAATCTTTTTGAAGTTCTTCATGTACTTCATTGTTGTGTTATGAGAACACTTCCGAACAGTTTTAAAGTAAACTTCATAGTCCGTAACAAATTCATGATCAAGCTCCGAAAAATAAAGATCGTCACGATTATATTTTTGCTTAATAAAATCTTTGGTGTGTTTTAAAGATGTTTCGTAACGTTCGACAGTATCTGGTGAGTAGTCTATATTAATAAGTGTCCTCACTCTATCGTTATGCTCTTGGAAAAGTTCTAGGACTTTTTTTCCATAAGAGGATTCGTCTACAATACCTAAATAAACATTTTTAATTGCAACAGGAGTAAGAGGTTTGCCAGTTTCTCTTAAATATTTGTAAGCATCATAAATTGAAGTTTGAACAGATAGGATAAAACTATTTACAGATTTTGCTTCTTTTGTATTTCCCATTGCCAATCCCATACTAGGGTTCCAAATTGATAAGTGCACACGCCTGTGCATTGCTAATTCTACTTTTTGTTTATTAACCGTTATCCTCATGTTCAAAGGAATTTCGCCATTTTCGTTCGCTCTGCTTTTAATTCCAAAAAACAGTAAACTAAAAGTGTTTTGTTCTGCCATAATACATAAAATTTAAAGTTATAAAATTAGTTATTATGGAGTCTTTTTGCAAATGCAAAACGCTGTTATACAGCGCATTAGCTAATTTTACGTTGACAAATATGAGATATTTTTGTTGTCAACGCTTTGTCAACCAAATATATCTAAAAACAAGGGTTTTTTGCATTATTGCCTAAAACGGAAAAACCCTGAAAACGTTTGTTATCAGGGTTTTTCGTTGTTCTGCTTTTCTATTCCGCGGAGAAAGAGGGATTCGAACCCCCGGTGCCCTCACGAGCACAACGGTTTTCAAGACCGCCGCATTCGACCGCTCTGCCATTTCTCCAGGCCACAAAAGTAGAATTATTTTATTAACATGCAAAAACTATTTTCGTTTTTTTTAACTTTTTTATTTCTCCCTTTTCAACCTAATGTTTATCAACATAATAACTAACAACTTATCAACAGGTTTTCCTCCAGAATTTTCTTCCCAAAAACACTATATACCTATTAATTATACAACAATTTTCTAAAGGCCTCTAATTGCAACACAACAAGATTATTTTGATCGCTTTTTTTTCTATTTATCAGAAAAAATGACGTTTTATGCTTTTTTTCATCACTCAAACAGCCTAAAAGCGTTGACTTATAAGGGAATTTTTAGTTTTTAAGGCCCTCGAATAATAATTTCTGTCATAGTTAGCAGCCTTTTTCCCTATAAAAACTTGGCTAAAACCATGAAAACAGCCAGGTTTATTAACAATTATTCAAAGATATTAACAAAATGTACTTTTTTAATGAGTAAATATTGCTGAAAGCCTTATTGTGACTATATTTGTCATGATAAGTAAACAGAATTACTAACCTAAAAAATTAAAAAAATGAACAAAGCACAATTAATTGACGCAATTGCAAAAAAAGCTAACATGACTAAAGCTGACGCAAAAAAAGCATTAGACGCATTCGTAGAAACTACAACTGATACTTTAAAAGGTGGTGATAAAATCGCTTTAGTAGGTTTTGGTACTTTTGGTGTTACTAAAAGAGCTGCAAGAAAAGGCCGTAACCCACAAAAACCTAATGAAGTTATCAATATCCCTGCAAAAAATGTTGTTAGATTTGCAGTAGGTAGCGAATTAAAAGACGCTGTTAAGTAATTTCGTCAAGAAATTTATTGGAAAAGGGAGCATTTCGCTCCCTTTTTTTATTTTTGTACTCTAAACATTTCTTTACATGTAACAACGAAACTATTATCATATGACCAATAAAGAAATAATGAATATTCTAACCGAAATTGTATCACCGCAACGTTTAGAAAATTTCCATAAAGTACTAAACAATAGGACACGTTATATAACTGTAGTTCTCGAAGACATTTTTCAATCGCACAATGCCTCTGCCGTAATGCGCTCATGCGATTGCTCTGGCATTCAGGATATGCACTTAATTGAAAATAAATTTAATTATGCCGAAAACCCATATGTAGCTCTTGGCTCGGCTCAATGGGTAAATAGAATTCACTACAACACCGAAGATAACAACACGGTTAGCACATTAAACAAACTTCGTAGCAAAGGCTATAGAATTGTTGCTACAAGCCCTCACACAAACGATACCGAATTACCAAACCTGGACTTATCAAAAGGAAAAATAGCTCTTCTATTTGGCTCTGAGCGTCCTGGATTGTCGAAAATAGCGCTAGAGAATGCCGACGAATACCTAAGAATTCCAATGTTTGGGTTTACCGAAAGCTACAACATCTCTGTTTCGGCAGCTATCTGCCTTTATGATATTATGGCGAGATTGAGGAAAAGTGATATTGATTGGCATTTGAATGATGATGATCGAGAAGAAATTCTTATTCAATGGCTTAAAGTTAGTGTTAAAGACTCGGAGAATATGTTAAGGATAATTGAGGAAAGAGCTAGCTCTGCTTTGTAAACTTTTTTATAACCACCTTATCGCCAGCTGCAATTTTCATCAGATAAATTCCAGCATCTAATTGCTTAAGATTAATTGCCTCCTCTCCTCTTAGCACATCGCCAATAACAATTTCGCCCAAGCTATTGTAGATAAGAACGGAATAATCGTTCTCATATCCATCTGCTGGCATAATGTTTACAAAATCAGTAACAGGATTTGGATAAACAACAAAATCGGCATTCTCAATATCATCAATATTCTGTGGGTGCAGCAACTCATCATAAACTTCACCAGCTTTTAACAACGCATTATCTATGTAGAACAAACTCTCGGCAGCGATAAATGCAAATCCGATAGTTATTGTGTCGCCCGAAGCCAAATTTACTGGTCCCACACCAGAATATGCAACAACATCTGTAGGATCGCCCGAATACCCATCGTTAGAATTCGAAATCATGTAGAATTTCTCGATATCTGCAAAACCATCGCTAATATCGATAGTCCCATCTCCTCCTTCTGTTTGTGCTAATGCATAGTTTTTAATCTCCTGTTGACTAAGGATTTTTATACCTGCAAACATTGACTGAGAGTTTTCGCTGTGAGCATACATAAAGTTCTCCGCAGTATTTATGCTCACTCTATTTACTGCTGCATCTACCAAATCCCAATCGGTGAACATCCCGAAATAAAAATTCTCAAGATCATAAATACTTTCATTTATAATATCGAAATCAACGATAATAAAGTCTTTATTCTCATCACCCAACCAAGCATATGCGTTCTCAACAAATCTCAAACCGAATGGTTCAACATCGCTTGAATCTGTGAACTCTGTTCTTATGTGATAATCTGCGATATCAGAACCATCTACTAGCAGTGGATAATCTAATGTTCTAAAGTCGGAGGACTGGCGAACCGAACTGTACAATTCTGTGGCCGACACACCTGAGATAATGCCACAATCGTAAAATAAATTAAAAGCATCGTTGAGAATAAATCCATCTCCTATTGTACTACCTGAATCGGAAAAGCCAAATCGGCCAACTGGAGCTATCGATAATTCTAGATTATCAGTTAGCAAATTAGCATACCCTGGATTGACAAAAATCTCAATTACCTGACTAGCCTCGTAATCACCAGCAGTATAATTAAATTTTAGAATAACTTTATAGTCGTATGGAATATCTTCATTTAGAACAATTCTGATTTCGTTATCCGACAAGTGAGTCTCCATACTTGCAAGATTACCTGTAAATATCGCAGAATTATCTAATGTAGCATAATCGGAAAGCAACTCAATATTTACAGATAGATTTTCGGCATCTGCAAGATAATTGATAAAATTCCCGTTGACAGTGACCAATCCATCAAGTTCAGATACAGATAAATCCTGGAACACAATTGAAGGAGTATGAGTCATTGTGAGAGCATTGTAAAGATTAACTCTCCCATATCCTAGCTTACCAGCATAAGGAATATTGTATGGGATAGTATCAATTAGGTCTGAACTAATTTTTAAAAGCTCTGCAATCTGATTTGCATTATACTCTGGAAAATAAGACCGAAGGATTCCTGCACAACCAGCAACAATTGGCGAAGCAAAAGAAGTACCTCCCCACATCAATGTATATCCACCCCAAGCTCCTGTTGATTGGAAATTTGTTGCAGGAGCGCTCACATCAACATAATAAGAATACGAAGAACCTTGAGTTGAAATTGAATTATCTGGCGACCATTTCTGATCCTGCATTTGTGTACCTGCAACCGACAAAACATTTTCATACGAAGAAGGGAAAAACTTTGTATCAGCATTTGTATTTCCTGCGGCACTAACGATTAATAAGTCGTGGTTGATAGTTGCGTAATTGCAAACATCCTGAGCCATTTGTTGAAAATAAGTACCACCCCAACTACAATTAACGACATCACACCCATGATCAGCAGCATAAACAATCGACTGATATGCATTTTCGATAATTCCTGCTGAATTCATTATTTTAATTGGAAGTATTTTGCATTTAAAACCAGCACCTGAAAGCCCTACTCCATTATCAGTCGAAGCCCCAGCAATTCCGCCAACCCATGCACCATGATAATTTACATCAGCTTGCACATTACTATTATTCTCACCAAAATTCCAACCTCTAAAATTATCAACAAATCCATCTAGGTCATTGTCTTGACCATCGGGCATATCATTATAATTGTATTTAATCTGGTAAACAAGATCTTCGTGAGACAATTCCATTCCAGTGTCAGAAATGCCAATAACAATATTAGTATCTCCTTGATGAATATCCCATGCTTCGAAAGCTTTAATTGAATTCAGCCAATATTGATTGGATTGATTCATTGGATCGTCGGGTACATAAAGCAATTCTGTTTTGTACAATGGCTCCACATATTCAAAATAAGACAACTTCTCCAAGTCGCGAATTATGGTTTCCAACTCAGCATCGGCATTAAAACTTAAACGATATATTCCTGAGATATCGATATTTTTTACGCCATATTTATTTTTTTCAGTCAATGGTTGTTGTGAATTTAGGAATTCTCTATCGAGTTTTAAACCGCTTTGTTTTCCTACAATATTTTCGAAGATGGTTTTAAAATCATTTTTATTCTCTGTTAAATATTTGTATTCGGGTTTAATTTTAAAAATAACGATACCATCATGATATGGTTTCTCAACAGAATTCTGTGCATAAAGATTTGAATTCATGGCAAAACTAACAGTTATAAACGAGATAGCTAAAACAATCCTAAGTTTATAATATAGTCTATTCTGGGATGGCAATTCAGTTATGTTTAAATTCTTCATATTCGATATGTTGAAATTAGATTAAATATAACGCAAGTTACAAAAAAAAATGGTCGGAAAAACCGACCATTTCAAGAAAAATATTTCTAATTACGGATTTGTAACTTCTTCAACATCGCCAATTACTTTTAAGACGATACTTGACTGTGAAGGATCATTAGTAATAACTGTAATAGTTTTATTCTGATGTCCCTTTTTGCCAGCAGAACTAAAAGTAGCAGTAATATGACTTGATTCACCTGGTTTAATAATCATTTTCTCAGGATTTGTTGCAGTACAACCACAAGAAGCCTTAATTTTTCTGATTACTAAATCGCTCTTACCTGTGTTTGTGAACACGAAGTTATTTGTAGCTTTTTCGCCAGCCTTAATAGTTCCAAATTCGAATTCGGTTTTTTCAAAAACCATCTTAGGTGCATTTGCCAGTTCATCTGGTGTTAGATGAGAAAAATCCTCTTCAATAGTTGCACTAACAGATAATCTATTTTGAGAATCTTTGAGTCCATTAAGAATAATGTCAATTCTGTCCATTGAGAAGCCCCAGTCATTTTTCTTAGCGCCATCATAAGTTATTGTAATAACGCCTAGCTGTCCGTGTTTCTGATCAGATTTTTTACCTGCTAGTTTCTTAGGAGAAACGCTAATTGTAATGTGTTCTGGTACATTTTCAAAAGTTATCTCAACATCTTCAGTACCCATATTAACAATTCCGATAGTATCAGTCGCTATAGCATTATTATAAACTTTTGTAAAAGCCATGTGTGAAGTTTTTAATCTCACTTCACCAAACGCTTTTGGATAAACATCCTCAATTCCTTTTTCGCGTGGAGTTACAACACCTTCGATACGTAATAATGTTGTTGGATTTTCAGTATTTGCAGTAACAGTAATTGACTTATTAAACTGACCAGGACGATTTTTAGGATCATAAGTAGCTTTTACAAATCCTTTTCCACCAGGCTGAACAGGCTCTTTTGTATAATCAGTAGCAGTACAACCACACGAAGCTTTTACGTTAGTCACTATCAATGGAGAACTTCCTGTGTTGGTAAAAGTAAATGTTGCTTCTTGAAAGCCAGCCTCTTCGAGAAAAGTGCCAAAATTATGGACTGTTTTATCCCACGAAATTGTTGGTTGCTGGGTCTGAGCAAAAGATAAACTTGCAATAAATAACCCTGCGATAAGAATAATTGATTTTTTCATAATCAGGACTATTAAATATTATTGATTTGTTGGTTCTACTGCTGGTTTTGGAGTTACTACTCCAGAAAATCTAAGTACTGTTGTAGGCTGAGGTTCGCTAGTAGTAACAGTTATAGATTTATTAAATTGACCTGGACGATTCTGAGGATTATAGGTAGCTGATACATAACCTTTTTCTCCAGCTTTTACTGGTTCTTTGGTATAGTCTGTAGCAGTGCAACCACACGATGCCTGAACATTAGTAATAAACAAAGGCTCAGTTCCCTTATTTGTAAATTCAAACTTGTAGGTTTGAGGTCCATCCTCTTCTTTGATAGTACCAAAGTTATGCTCAACCTCTTTCCAAGAGATATTTTGAGCTGGAGGTGTTTGTGTAGTAGTTTGTTCTTGGGCAAACAAAATTGCAGTAAAACTAATTGCTGCGATTAACAATGCAATTTTCTTCATGATTAAAATTATTAAAGTTATTTAAATTAGTTAGTTGTAGCAGGTGCAACAGGTGCAGGAATAACTTCACCTGTTATTCTGATAACCGATGTTGGCTGAAATTCGTTAGAAGTTACAGTAATTGATTTATTAAACTTACCTGGACGGCCTTTAGGGTTGTATGTAGCAGTAACATAACCTTTTGCTCCTGGTTGAATTGGTTCCTTAGAATATTCGGTTGCTGTGCAGCCACAAGATGCTTTTACATTTGTTAAAAATAAAGGCTCATTACCAGTGTTTACGAATACGAATTTATGTACCTGCTGGCCAGCTTCTTCTTTAAATGTACCAAAATCAAAAACAGTTTCTTCCCAAGAAATTGCTGGGCCAGTTTGCTGAGCAAAGATTGCAGTTGAGAATGCAATTGCGAAGACAAAAAATAAAATCCTTTTCATAATATCAAATTTTTAATGTTTATATTCTGTATTTTTTAAAATCATTTACATTTTGCAAATATCAGACCAAACCATAAACTATCTAGTCTAAAAAAACAAAATTACATTTTTTTATGGAGAAAATTGCAATCTTGCTTGTGGTAAAATCTTAAGATTATCAGTTTTTCCTGCAATAAAATTATGATAGCCAACCAGGGCAACCATCGCAGCATTATCGGTGGTGTATTTTATTTTTGGCAGATAAACCTGCCAATTATTCTTTTCGCCAAGCTGTGTGAGTGCGTTCCTTAGCCCAGAGTTTGCCGAAACTCCGCCCGAAATTGCAATTTCAATAATACCTGTCATTTTTACAGCTTTAATTAATTTGTCAAGTAAAATCTCAACTATTGCCGATTGTAAAGACGCACAAAGATCGTTTTGGTTGTCCTGAATAAAATTTGGATTGTCTTTAATCTGATCACGTAAAAAGTATAAGAAAGAAGTTTTAAGTCCACTAAAGCTATAATCAAGTCCTTTTATTTGAGGTTTAGCAAACTTAAACCTACTACTATCGCCCAATTGCGCCAATTTGTCAATCATCGGTCCACCTGGATAACCTAAACCCATAACTTTTGCACATTTATCAAAGGCTTCACCTGCAGCATCGTCGATAGTAGCACCGATTATTTCAAAATCAGTATAGTTTTTAACTACAACAATCTGTGTATGTCCTCCCGACACAAGTAAGCATAAATATGGGAATACCGGATTAAATAATTCTTCGTCTTTTTCTCTTAAGAAATGAGCAAAGATATGCCCATGAAGATGATTTACACCTATTAATGGAATACCAGCAGAAACCGAAACTCCTTTTGCAAAAGAAGAACCCACGAGTAGAGACCCAAGCAATCCGGGGCCACGAGTAAATGCAATTGCAGAAACTTCATTTAAAGTAATACCAGCAACTTCGAGAGCCTCCCGCACAACAAGTACAATATTTTGCTGATGTGCCCTACTCGCAAGTTCGGGTACAACACCTCCATACTTTTGATGTATAGCTTGGGTATTTATAATATTTGAATGTAGTTTACCGTTGGACAATACAGCAGCTGAAGTGTCATCACAAGAGGATTCTATGCCTAGAATAACAGTATTCATATAATTCTTAACAAATCTAAGTTTACAAAAGTATGTTTATTTAGGCTAAAGGCAATTTTTTTTTTATAATATTTGTGATAATTATTTTATTTGTAAAAAAGTTAGTTTTGTTCAAAATAAGGTTAAAGAGACTGGTACTGGTGTCGTTTCTACTGATTCTCAGAGATATGGCCTTATTGTTTATTTTAATCAATTCTCCAGCTTTACAAAGTTTTCTTACTAAAAAGACAGTCGAGTTCTTTGCTGACCAATATCAAATAGACATAAAGGTAGAAAATGTTTACTTTAAATTGCCAAATACTCTAGTTATTAGTGGAGTGGAGTTGAGAGATTCAATTGGCGATACTCTTATTTATTCAGGCGAAATTAATGCTGAAATATCCAAAGTTTTAATTTTTGAACGCAAATTATATCTCGAAAAAATCACAATAAAAAATCCTGCCATCAACATTAGTATTGACTCTGCGGGCACCGCCAATTATGAATATATCCTCAAGAAATTTGAATCGGAAGATACAGATACCACAGCTTCAAAAGGCTTTGATGTATATTGCAACAACTTTGAGATTACAAATGCTGGCCTTAGCTATCGCGATTCTCGAGATACTCAGTCATCAGGGGAGTTTAACACTTCCGACATAGACATTGATGGATTTAATTTGTCAATAAGTGACTTTAAATACCACAGCGACACAATTGAGTTAAAACTAAACAAATTCAGTCTTTCTGAGCAATCAGGAATTGCATTGCAAGAGTTATCTGGTCATATTAAATATTTCGATTCTGGATTTGAACTGAACGATTTGGTAATTCGCACAAATAATTCGGAACTTCGAAGCTCGAAAATACTAGCTGAAGGTACAGATGCTGATTATTTATCAGATCCTTTAAACAAGATGAAGCTAAGTATCGCAATAGATACATTGATATTTGATATTGCAGATTTAGCACCAGTAATGTCTGACTACAAGAATTTGCATGATAAATTATTTTTATCTGGGAGTTTTTCTGGAAAATTATCGAAGCTTAAATTTAAAGATTTTAATATCGCTTATGGTGATGACACAAGAATACTAACGAATCTTACTGTTGACGGGCTTCCAGATTACGATATGACATTTATTTTTGGAGATGTAGAAAAGCTAACAACTTCGACAGCAGATATAAATAGGATTATGCGTGTAATTTCGCCACGTGATCCAGTGATTTTGCCAGCATCAATTAATGACCTTGGGTATATCTCGTTTTCTGGAAATCTAACAGGTTTGTTTAGCGACCTTGTTGCGTATGGAGAGTTTAATACGAGTGTTGGATCTATTCGCACCGACCTTGCAATTATGACAGATTTCGACAGTTGGAACATAAATTTTAATGGAAACGTACAGGCAACAGAGCTAAATCTTGGAACAATAACTGGCGACCCTGAAACTTTTGGGCTGCTTAGTTTTGGCTCCGATATAAATGGCTCGCTTGATTCTTTGGGCAATTATAGGGCAGAAATAGATTGTGATATCAGTCAACTTGGGATTTTGGATTACAACTACACTGGAATTAAAGTTATCGGCGATATTTCCAACACCTTTTTCAATGGGGAGCTTTTTGTTGATGATCCAAATCTAAAAATTGAGTTTCTTGGAAAATACAATTACGGTAGCAAGGTTCAAGAATTAGATTTTTCGACCGATGTTTATGCGAATCTAAATAATCTTCATATTACCAATGATAGCCTACCTTCGGAAATAAAAATGGTTTTATCTGCAGATCTAACTGGAGATATTATGAATACTCCTGAAGGGAATGTCTATCTCAGCGATTTCTATTTTATCTCTAACGGACAATCACTGAGGTTAAATCAACTAAGCCTCAATAGTTACAGAGATGAGTTTGAGCAACAATATCTAACTTTAAGATCTGACTATGCAGATGTTAATTTATATGGTAGTTTCGAGTTTAGCGAATTAGGTATTACTGTTTATAATATGATTGCTGATTATGTTCCTGCTTTTTTAGCAAAAATCGAAACAGAAGAATTGAAGAGCGATAATATTGCAAATTTTGACATTAGGTTAAAGAAACTCAACAATCTTACAAATGTTTTTATGCCAGAACTCAGCATTGAGGGAGATGTATTTGCCGAAGGGAAAATATCTGGAAAAGACAATGAATTTGATTGTATTTTCAGTATCCCAGTTATAAAATATGATAGTATTTACGTTTGGGGAGCTGAATTAAATGTAAATGCTTTTAGAGATTCACTTGATTTAAGCTTAACAATGCAAGAAATAAGTTCACAAAGTTTTCCGTGGTTTGAGAATATTCTATTAAAACTTGATGTGGCAGATAATAATATTTTGCTTAATCTCGATTGGGATAATTATGATCCCGAACAGAATGCAGGGCATATTAAGATTAACACCAAGTTCGTCCCAGTTGAGAATCGTACAATGCCAAAAATCGAAAACATCATTTATGCCTCGAAAATAATAGTAACAAATAAAGTCTGGGAGATAAGTGAAACGCCTGTGACTATTGACAACACAAGTATTCTGATTAGCAAATTCGCACTAACACATGAAAATCAGACTCTTAATATCGATGGTGAGATTTCGGAGGATGAAACGAAGTTGCTTAGGTTCCTAGTTAACAATGTAGATATTTCCAATTTCAATTCTTACCTTGAACCATACGGTTATCAGCTTAATGGTATTTTGTCGGGGAATGGACGTGTTGCCAATATCTACGAAGATCCTAGCTTCCGTTCATCACTAAGCATTGTAAATTTTAAAATTAATGAAGAAGATTTTGGCCGATTTGATTTATCTGCAATTTGGGAAGGTAAAAATAAGGGGTTTAAGATTGATGGCGTTAACAAATACATGAAGATAAGAGGAAATTATGCTCCTGAAACTGATAGTGTAGACATCAATTTTACAATGGATAATTTTAAGTTGGACATATTACAACCATATTTGCTTGAATATGATGTAAGTGGTTTAAAAGGTTTTGTGGATGTTAATCTTGACATTCAAGGACTAATGGCCGAGCCAAGTATTGAAGGTTATGTAGATTTCGAAAAAACTGAGTTCGTTTATGATTTCCTAAAGATAAAGGCGAGTACAGATGACAAGGTTCTAATAACAAATGAGGCAATCCTATTCGACAATTTCAAGATTTATGATGAAAACAAAAACCAGGGAAGCATCAATGGTGGGATATATCATAAGAAATTCGACGATTTTCAGTTCGATCTGCTTATAGATGCAGATAATATGAAATTACTAAACACTACTGAGAAAGATAATAGTTTATATTATGGAACTGCTTATGGCACTGGAACTGTAAAGATTTCTGGGAATCTAGACAAATTCGGAATTGATGTGATAGCAAAAACAGAACCTAATACGGTATTTGTTTTGCCAATGACAGAATCCTATGAATCAGGTTCGGTAAGCTATGTAACATTTGTGCAGCCATTGAAAGACTCCACCGATTCTAGAACAGTAAAACCTCTTGAGTCGGAAATGGACTATTATTTTAAGATGGATGTTGAGGTAACCCCAGATGCAGAGGCACAGATTGTTTTCGATCCTAAAGTTGGTGACCTTATAAAAGGATTCTGTTCTGGCAATTTAAAGATGGAATACACATCTGACGAAGAGTTTTACATGTATGGTGAGCTAGAGGTTGTTGACGGTGATTATCTTTTTACTCTGGAAAACATCATCAACAAAAAATTCCACATCAATCCAGGAGGCACAATTATATGGTCGGGAGATCCTTACGAAGCTATTCTCGATCTTGATGCAGTATATTATACAAAAGCTCCATTGTCTGACCTGATGGCAGAAACTGCCGACTCAAGCGACGTCTATAATAAGCCTGTAAGCGTTGAATGTCACATGCACATGTCTGGCAGTTTGATGACTCCAGATATCCTTTTTAGTATTACAATACCAAATGCAACTGACAAAGTTAAGACTCAACTTTCGAACCTCAGTCAGGATGAAATCAATAAACAAATGTTATATTTACTTATCTTGAACAGATTTTATTCTACCACTCAAAATGATATGGGGCCACAAATGGGAAATACAACAGATGCTTTTGGTGTAACATCTGCTGAACTACTATCAAATCAGCTTAGTAACTGGCTCTCGCAAATAAGTAAAGACTTTGATATTGGTTTCAACTATCGACCAGGGTCAGATGTGTCGGGTCAAGAGCTAGAAGTAGCACTTTCGACGACTTTTCTTAACGACCGAGTATTAATTAATGGTAATGTTGGTATTGGAGAAAATAAATCTAACACTAGTAATCTAATTGGAGATATTGAAGTTCAATTAAAAGTAAACAAAAGTGGAAATTTCCGTGTAAAAGGATTTACAAGAGCTAATGATGATACTCAAGCAGAGTTTGGGCCTTATACAAATGGAGTAGGTGTTTTCTACACTCAAGATTTTAATACATTTAAGGAATTGTTTACCAAGATATGGCATACAATAAGTTTTAAGAAAGCTAGAGATAAAAAAGCAACTAAAGATAACTTCTCAAAGCAAAAGGACTAATCTATTTTTCTTCTATTGAGAATCTTACGAGGCCCTTGAACGGTGTTAACTGTTTTGCCATGAGCATGCTCGCTAGCATGATTATGTGACTTTTTATCAAATGATTTACCCGAAGATCTAAAATTGCTTTTGCCAGAGTTTTGTCTTCCCCGGCCTCCACTTTTAATAATTTTATACTCAGGAGCCTCTCCAAAATCAGTTGGCAAAGGCATTTTTTCAATATTTCGACCTAATAATTTTTCTATTCGGTTAAAACTTATTATCTCGTATTCGCTAATAAAACTTATGGCAAGTCCTAGCTTTCCTGCCCTTGCAGTTCTTCCAATGCGGTGCACATAATCCTCAGCTTTATCAGGAATATCATAGTTAACAATCAAATTAACATCATCTATATCAATTCCTCGTGACAGTAAATTAGTTGCTACAAGAATGTTTACTTGACCACTTTTGAATGACATTACAGTATCATTTCTCTCTTGCTGAGTAAAAGATGAATTTATTGCAGCGTTCTTAATACCATTGGTTTTAAGATACGATGAGATTTTTCCAACATTAAGTTTAGTTGAAACGAAAATCAATATTTTTTGATCTACATAATCTTTCAGTAATGTTTTGAGCAATCTTTGTTTGTCGGCATCATAGACCAAATAAACCTTTTGTTCAATTTCTTGAGCTGGCTTCGAAAAATTTAAATCAACTACAGTAGGATTTACGAGAATCTCATTAGCAAGTTTTCTTATTGATGCCGGCATTGTTGCAGAAAACAACAAATTTTGTCTTTGTTTAGGCAAATTTGAAATAATATTCATAATATCGGCATAAAAACCCATATCGAGCATCTCGTCAGCCTCGTCTAGAACGAGAAAGTCGAGAGAAGACAATTCGGTGTATCCTAAACCTATATGAGAAATCAATCGTCCTGGAGTAGCAACAATAATATCAGCACCATTTTGTAATGCTGCTTTTTGCCTACTAAAGCCATCGGTATCGCTTCCACCGTATACAGCCAAAGATGAGATACCAGCAAAATAACCTAAGCCAGCAATCTGTTCTTCAATTTGCATACAAATTTCGCGAGTGGGCGTAATAATCAATGCCTTTACTCCTATTCTATCCGATTTAAGGACTTTCTCCATTATGGGGATTAAAAATGCTGCAGTTTTACCAGAGCCAGTCTGCGAACATGCAAGCAAGTCATTACCTTCGAGAATAATTGGAAGTACTGCTTCCTGAATTTTTGTTAATTCGGTATAATTGAAAGAATCTATTCCGTCTTTAATTTTTTGTTCTAATACTAATTCGTCAAATGTCATAAATTACTTTCCCTTCCTGTGAAACATCTTACCTCCACTTGTTTTATTCTGCTGAAAAACTCCTTTATTAACCAAGCGGATATCCTCAATTGTATAAAATGCTCCAGGATTAAATTCATTAACAATTCCCAACAATTCTTTCAACTTTTTACGACTTACAGTAATAAACAAAACATTAACAGGGCCAGTTGCACCATGAGCATCCAGATGAGTATGTCCAAAGCCTCTTTCAGAAAGAGTTGTAATCAATTCCCCAGCAGGTTTTGCAGTAACAAGTCTTAATCCAACCATTCCCATAGCAATCTTTTCTTCGATAACCATTCCAACGTAATTACCAGTAGCAAATCCAAGTGCATAAAACAAATAACAAGTCCAATTGTCAAGGTTCTCCATAATCTGACCTATAGCAATAATCCAGATTAATACTTCGATAAAACCTAATAAAGGTGCAATAATTTTTTGACCTCTTGCAACCAGAATAATTCTTAAAGTGCCAATTGAAACATCACATATTCTGGCGGCAAAAATCATTAGTGGCAGCCAAACATAAGCAAACATATCAAATTCCATAATTCAAATTTTAATCGCTGCAAAGATATTCCAAATTTATGGGATAAAAAAATATGAATAAGTATATATCATATCGCAATAATCACTAATTTTGTGTCAAATCAAAACTATCTAACATGAAAAAGACATTAGTTGCAATTTTAAGCATTACATTAATTACCATACTGCTATTACTAAACTCGTGCGAAGAAAAAAGTGAATTCTCCGACAAACTAACACTTGGCACAGGAATGAGTGGTTTCACAATTACTGGAGAATCATCAACTTTTACACAAACAAGTGGAAGCGTTGTGATTTATTATCGACTTGAGAGTGAAGAGGATATGGCTGGTAGAACAGCAGTTTTGGATTTCGAAACATCTTCGGGCTCACTAATTAACACTATTACTCGCCCACAAGCACAGGAATATGGGCATCTTCAACTTTCGTCGTTCGAATGGTTGGGAAGTACTGGCACATTTGTAATGAAAGCATATCTTGCTGATGGAGTTGATAAAATATTTATCGCAGAAAAAGAATTTACCATTAACTAGATGATTACTTATTCTGATTTAGTTTAGTATTTCTTCAAAATCGAAAAGAAAAAAAATATCAAACATCTCAGAACAAAATTTCTAATTTTCTGTTTAAGAGATCGAAAACTATTATTAACAAATAAAAATAATTTAAAAAAATGGAAAAATTGTACACTGCAAAAGTAACTGCAACAGGTGGTAGAAACGGTCATGTTAAAAGTGATGATGGTGTTATAGATATGCCAGTAAGAATGCCAAAAGGTTTAGGTGGCGAAGGTGGAGAATTTACAAATCCAGAGCAATTGTTTGGTGCTACTTATTCTGCATGTTACGACGGAGCTTTAAACTTAGTTGCTCGTATGGCAAAACATAAGATTGAAAGTACAACAACAGCTATTGTTTCAATATGCAAAATGGATGACGGTGGACTTGCAATTGCTGTTCAACTAGATATTGAAGTTAAAGGTGTTGAAAGAGCTGTTGCTCAAGATTTAATCAACCAAGCTCATCAGGTTTGTCCTTACTCAAAAGCTATAAGAAATAATGTTGAGGTTGTTCTCAATCTATTATAAGATTTCATAAATGTGTGTTTTTTGGTTAAGCCCTGTCGGTAACGATGGGGCTTTTTTATAATAATTTGATTTACTGTTAGCTACCGCTCCGCTGCCGCACGATTGCATCGTGTGGCTCTGATACCAAGCCACACGATGCAATCGTGCGGCAGCGGATGATGCAATCGTGCGGCAGCGGAAAGATTATAGTAAGATCTTTCTCAACTCTTCAATTCGATCAATTTTAATATAATCTAAATCACTTTCTATTGCTTTTTCATGCTCCCAGGTCATATAAAATGGAATATGAACTGCCTTCCCTCCTGCTTCAATCACCGGAATAATATCCGATTTTATTGTATTACCAACCATTAAAAACTCATTAGGCTTAACTCCAAGCTTTTTAATTATTGAATCATAATCGGTTTTTCGTTTCTGACTCATAATTTCGATATGATGGAAGTAAATTTCGAGTCCTGATTTCTGGAGTTTTCGCTGCTGATCAAGTAAATCACCTTTTGTAGCCAGAACAAGGATAAATGATTTTTGAAGTTCAGGCAAAATCTCCGAAACACCATCAAGCAGGTTTATTGGCATATCGATGAGATTTTTTCCAATTTCAATTATCGAAGAAATCATTTTATTATCTACTTTTCCATTCGATATTTTTATCGCTGTCTCAATCATAGAAAGCATAAAACTTTTCACTCCATAACCATACAAATCAATGTTTGCGATTTCGGTTTTAAGCAATTCCTGCGACAACTCCTCTTTAGGCATGTAATCATTCATCAATAAACAAAATTGCTCTTCGGAGTTTCGATAAAAATTTTCATTTTCCCAAAGAGTATCATCGGCATCAAATGCTATAATCTTAATATTCCTCATAATGATAGATTCTTAAAACTCAAAATTAACAAATTCAGTGAAAAACCAACCGTAGCGGTAGAACAAAATAATTAGTAGTAACCAGAAAAGCAAAGCGGAATATGTAATTAAATAATAAGAAGGTTTTGCATTTTTGTGTCGTATAATATACATTAGAAATAGAATTGAAACAGCTGAGCCAGCAAATTCGACAAGGTGAAGTGATTTCTCTGCTATTCTTGTCTTGCCTTTTACCGCCAAGAATTTATCCCTTGCAAACAACCATGCACCAATAATATTTACTAGTACTAGATACGACAATAAAATAATATCAGCAGAATTTCTCAATAT
>CAZOHR010000030.1:17387-18595 GCA_964579045.1 uncultured Bacteroidales bacterium
TAATAAAAAAAACTGCATGCAAAATTGTAAATACAATCCGGCATGCAGTTTTATATGTAATATTTATTTCTTAACGAGAGTATAACTCCAGTAACCCATTGAGCTATTATAGAAAGAATTAAATCTTTCGCTACCTTCAACGCCAGCAAATTCGTAGAATGATTTTCTGAACATTTTTGGAACACCTGCATCAATAGAAGCTTTACGATTTGCAGAATCTAACTGCAAAGCTTTAACAACATTAGGGCGAATATTTTTAACCTCAACAACCTTAAAACCAGCGTCATCAAGTTTTTTATTGATTTCGTCAACATCCTCCTTTTTAATCATATCGGCATAAAGAAATTTGCCTTCTGGTTTTAGAACGCGATGAACTTCTGAGAAGAAACGGCCAATATTAGGATAACATCTTGCAGATTCAACGTTTACTACAGCATCAAAAGTAGTAGCTTCGAACGGTAATTTTTCTGCTTCGGCACGGATAAATTTCAATCCTTCAACTTGGTGATGTTTTTGACAAAACTCGATAGTTTTTGTTGCGATATCTACTGCTGTATAAGATTTTGGTTTTAAGTATCGTGTTAGGAATGAAGCTCCTCCGCCTCTACCGCTACCCACTTCAAGAATATTTGAGCCTTGAAACTCATGATTTCGTGCAACATGATGATATAATTGAATGCTATATCTGTTAATCTCATCTTCAGGAAGCAAATTTAGATTTTTAAACTCGCCATTTTCTGATTCATAACCATAATTTAAAAAAGTAGCTTCTTTCTTCTTATCGTAAGATATAATCATATTGTGCCAAACGCGCCACAATGGTTTACGAATACTTTTTGGTAACTCACAATATTTCTCTACGTAATTATTCATTTAATCTCGATTTAAAGATTTAACCTAAAAATTAACTATACAAAACTTGATTCCTAAAGCAACTCAAACACCTTGCATGAACGCTCTCTCAGCACAAATTTTGAGGCCGCAAGATACGCATTTATTTCGAATGACAAAATTGTTTTATTATTGGTGTAAAATAATGATAATACACGAATTTGTAAACGTAGTTAAAAGGGGTCAAGCAATATTTCTGGGGATTTAAAAAACTTTATTGTGTTGAAGAATTTTTACAGAGCTAAAAGCTGTTTCTTTTTAAAATATCTTTTTCATTTTTGTCATCGCCACAAAAACGAAACAAAAAAGGCTAGGAA
>CAZOHR010000031.1:0-18543 GCA_964579045.1 uncultured Bacteroidales bacterium
TAATTGTAAAAGATCCATGTGTTTCTCCAGTAATTAAATTCACTGTAACCGAAAAGGTTCAAGAAGGATTTACTCATTTAATGAGTGGAACAATTACTGGAGTTGATGCAAAATCAGACATTACTGTTATGGTTGATGGAGTTGCTGATAACACATTTACTTTTTCTACCTCTACTGGTCAATTAACTGGCAAGTACAAATTTAACGCTGGAACTCATAAAGTAACTGTAACTGCCAAAAACGATTGTGGAAACGACACAGAATTAGTTCAAGTAATCGTAAAAGATCCTTGCGTTTCTCCTGTAATAAAATTCACTGTAACCGAAAAAGTTCAAGATGGATTTACACACTTAATGAGCGGAACTATCACTGGTGTTGCCAACAAATCGGACGTTACAGTTTCTATTGATGGAGTTGCTGATAATACATTCACATTTACTCCTTCGACAGGGATATTAACTGGAAAATACTATTTAAAAGCTGGTACACGTAAAATTACTGTTACAGCTAAAAACGATTGTGGAAACGACACAGAACTAGTTCAGGTAATTGTAAAAGACCCATGTGTACCACCAGTAGTAAAATTCACAGTAACTGAAGATGTTCAAACCGAATATACACATGTTATGAGTGGAACTATTACAAATGTTGCCAACAAATCAGATGTTACTGTTACTGTTGATGGTGTTGCAGATAATAGCTTTCAATTTGTACCTTCAACAAATCAATTAAATGGCAAATTCAAACTATCATTTGGTGCTCACAAAGTTCTTGTTACCGCTAAGAATGACTGTGGTCGCGATGAAGAACTTGTGCAGTTTAACTATGAAGTAGCATCGTGTGGTCCAAGAATTAATCCTGGAAATGCAGATTGGGAATTTTGTCTAATTACCCCTGATGGAACATTTAACAGATCTGATCTTAGCGACAACAACTTTAGTTATTCTGGCCCTGCTACTAGTCTGTTCTTTAAGGCCATTGCTGGGGGAGGCGATGCTATTGTCAGTGGTAATCCATATAATATTGAAAGTGGTAAATATTATATATTCACTGGTAATCTACAGGTAAATGTCAGCCGAGAGAATCCAGGTTCGATGGGACAATGGTCTGTTTGCATAACAACAAATAAAACACCTTCATTTGGAGTTGGTGACACACGTCCAAAGAGTCCTTGCGAAGTTAACAACAAAGGCGGTTCTGGCAGCGAAGTTAAAGGTGGCGGAGGAACTACCCCCAACCCAAAAGAAACAAAGGGAAACTAAGCTGAATTATTCAAGCTAAGATTCTCTAAAAATATAAATGCCGTTTATGGTTGTTGAGATTATTCTCAATATCACGATAAACGGCATTTTTTATTTAAAACCGATTGTAAATATGCAATAGTCCAACGGCAGAGCACTCTACGAAGTTAATCATCATTTCGCTCGATTCGACTAAACATATTTTTCGTCGGTTCCGCTCAGCGAGGATTACAATATTTTGAATTGACGAAATCCTGTTCTCGGTTTTAGAACCCCTTTTTAAGGGAAAAACATTGTAAAATTATAAAATAACTATGTACGAAAGGTCTCATTAATAACGGACTAATTTATAATTACAATCTCTATAATTCGATTCCAACATGCAGATTTGCAGACATATAAATTATTGATTGTTTACTCTGTTTTTTCTCTCAGGAACTTTTTTCATTTTTGTCATTGCCACAAAAACGAAACAAAAAAGGCTAGGAAAAACAAAGCTTCCAACGCGCTCCGTCCAAGCATAAGAACTGTATAGCCACCTGGCAAAATCAAAGCCCCAACGCTCTTGGCCTTTTAATGCTTTAATTTTAAACGACATGTCGGCTGGCTACAGTTCTAAAATGCTTGTCCGTTCACAAGGCCTGGGCTGGCTCGCCGTTTTTCCAAGGCCTGCGCACGTCGCATCGACGAAACAACAGAACTTTGATCTGTAAAATGGTTTGAATTTTTAATTCCTTTCAACATTAGTTTCTCGCTTAAACTAAAAGAATTCAACAATGCAAAGTTACAAATGGTTTTTTATTTTTAACATGAGGACAATTGGTTTAAAACCATAAAAACTACAATAGTGATAAACTGGCTATATAAAAGGCTTTGTTGTGCCAAAACATGACGTTCTGCCGAAGTCATTATCAACTGAAAAATGTTAATATTTATAAGTCTGCCACTGTATTTTGTGTGTTTTAAAGATATAGTTTTGCAGCTAATATGGAAAAGACTGTAGAAATGGTTGAAAATTATTCAGAGGACAGCATTATTACCCTCGATTGGGAAGAGCACATAAGGCGTCGTCCGGGGATGTACATAGGCAAACTGGGTGATGGAAAATCGCGCGATGACGGTATCTATATCCTAATTAAAGAGGTTATCGACAACTCAATTGATGAGTTTGGCTCTGGCTATGGAAAAAACATAGATATTAAACTTGAAGAACACACCATGTCTATTCGAGACTATGGACGTGGGATTCCTCAAGGAAAACTTGCCGATGTAGTATCAAAAATGAATACTGGTGCAAAATACGATTCCAAGACTTTTCAGAAATCTGTTGGACTAAATGGTGTTGGGGTAAAGGCAGTTAATGCACTTTCTTCGTCATTCAAGATATCGTCGTACCGCGAAGGCAAGAAAAAAACCGTTGAATTCTCAAAGGGAATACTTGTTTCAGAAACGCCACTTGTTGACACAAATTCTGCAAACGGCACTCTAGTAGTTTTTACTCCCGACGAGGAAGTTTTCGGAAAATATAATTACTTAAACGAGTTTATCGAGACAATGCTCAGAAACTATGCTTATCTGAATACTGGTCTTTCGATAAATTTCAATGGAACAAAGTTCTTTTCGCGCAACGGACTTTTTGATTTGCTTCAAGAAAATCTAAATCAGGAGCCTATATATCCTATCATCCATATTAAAGATCAGGATTTTGAAGTTGCTATTACTCATGGAACACAATATAGCGAAGAATATTACTCGTTTGTTAACGGTCAAAATACTACACAAGGCGGCACACATCTTTCTGCTTTTCGTGAAGCGTATGTTAAAACCATTCGAGACTTTTACCGTAAAGATTTTGATGCCGCTGACGTAAGACAGAGTATAATTGCAGCAATAAGCATTCGTATTTCTGAACCGATTTTCGAATCGCAGACAAAAACAAAACTTGGCTCAAAAGATATGAATCCCGATGGAGTTTCGGTAAGAAATTACATCTTTGATTTTATGAAGAAGATTGACGATTATCTTCATAAAAACCCACAGATTGCCGACATTTTACAGAAAAAAATTCTATCGTCCGAGAAAGATCGTAAAGCAATAGCAGGCATACAGAAACTTGCCCGCGACCGAGCTAAAAAAGTTAGCCTTCACAATAAAAAACTACGCGACTGCCGTGTTCATTATAACTCAAACGACGATCGCCGTTACGAAACAACTATTTTTATCACTGAGGGAGATTCTGCAAGTGGTTCAATTACGAAATCGCGCGATGTCAACACTCAAGCAGTTTTCAGTCTTAAGGGAAAGCCTCTTAATTCGTATGGAATGACCAAAAAAGTTGTTTATGAAAACGAAGAATTTAATTTACTGCAAGCCGCTCTCAATATCGAAGAAGGTATTGAAAATATCCGCTATCGCAATGTAGTAATTGCTACCGATGCCGATGTTGATGGTATGCACATCCGATTACTATTGATAACTTTCTTTTTACAGTTTTTCCCCGATTTACTTAAGCAAGGCCATCTTTTTATTTTGCAGACTCCACTTTTTAGGGTACGCAACAAACAAGAGACGATTTATTGCTACGACGAATCTGCAAAAGAAGCTGCAATAAGAAAACTAAAGAATAATCCTGAGATTACTCGATTTAAAGGTCTGGGTGAAATCTCTCCCGACGAATTCAAGAATTTTATCGGAAAAGAAATCAGGTTAGATCCTGTAACATTGGCAAAAGCTGACCAAATAAGTAGTCTGCTCGAGTTTTTTATGGGAAGAAACACACCTGATCGTCAGGAATTTATTATCAATAATTTAAGAATTGAGGAAGAAGTAATTTAATAACAAATCCGCCCTGGCGGAAAAAAAAGTAAAGCATTGCCATACGCTAACAACCACTGATATTCTGGAGAGGACCAGCATTTATAAGTGAAATGAGTAAAATGCTAAAAAAAAACGAGATTTGTGTTTTATGACCAAAAATCATTCTAATTAGATCTATGAGCGAAGAAAACGACAATATTGAAAAAAAAGAAGTTGAGAACGGAGAAGAATTTGTGCCGGTTGAGATTCATGAAACTGAGGAGCCTAAAATTACCCGTCTAAAAGGGATGTTTCAGGATTGGTTCCTCGATTATGCGTCATATGTAATTCTCGAGCGTGCTGTTCCGCATGTTTACGATGGTCTTAAACCTGTTCACCGTCGTATTCTTCATTCGATGAAGCAACTCGACGACGGGCGATACAATAAAGTTGCGAATATTGTTGGTCATACAATGCAGTATCATCCTCATGGTGATGCTTCCATCGGTGATGCTCTCGTGCAAATTGGACAAAAAGATCTTTTGGTTGACTGCCAAGGAAACTGGGGTAATATTCTAACCGGCGACTCTGCTGCTGCATCCCGATACATCGAAGCTAGATTAACAAAGTTTGCTTTAGAGGTTGTCTTTAACCCAAAAACTACTTTCTGGAGACCTTCTTATGATGGTAGAAATAAAGAACCAATTACTTTACCAGTAAAGTTTCCGCTGCTTCTTGCAATGGGTGTTGAAGGTATTGCTGTTGGTTTGGCATCAAAAATTCTTCCTCACAACTTTAATGAACTTCTCGACGCTTGTGTTGCATGCCTTGAAGATAGACCATTCGAAATATTACCCGACTTCCCAACTGCTGGGATGGCCGATTTTAGTAAATATAATGATGGTTTGCGTGGCGGTAGAGCAAGAGTGAGAGCGAAAATCGAAAAATTCGATAAGAAGACACTAATAATCAGAGAAATAACATTTGGAGAAACCACTTCAACCATTATTGACTCGATAATTGCGGCTAGCGAAAAGAAAAAAATACAGATTAAAAAAATAGACGATAATACTTCTGAGTTTGTCGAAATAATGATTCACCTCCCTCCTGGGGTGTCTACTGATAAAACCATTGATGCTTTATATGCTTTTACAAAGTGCGAAGTATCTATCCCAACATATGCATGCGTAATAGAGGACGATAAACCTAGGTTTATTGGAGTTACCGAAATTCTTCAACTATCCGTAGCAAATACAGTAGAAATACTTCGCCAAGAATTGTTGATACAGAAATCAGAATTAGAAGAACAATGGCATAACCAATCGCTCGAAAAATGGTTTATCGAAAAGCGAATCTACAAGGAAAAAGGCTACGAGAATGCTAGTTCAAATGATGATGCTATTGAATTTATTCTTTCAAAAGCTATCGAACATAAGCTTGTTCTAGTTAGAGAAATCACACGTGACGATTTACTGAAACTGCTCGAAATAAAGATGAAGCGTATTTTGCGTTTCAACAGCGATAAAGCAGAAGACGATTTGTTGGCAATTCTCGAGGAAATAAAAAAGGTACAGCATCATCTCGACCATCTTATCGAATATGCAATTAATTATTATAAGCATATAAAAGAAAAATACGGTAAGGGACGCGAACGTAAAACCGAAATTCGCAATTTTGACACCATTGATACTGCTCAGGTAGCAGTAGCAAACGAAAAACTGTATGTAAATTACAAAGAAGGTTTTGTCGGATACGGTCTCAAAAGAGATGAATATGTTTGTGATTGTTCCGACATCGACGATATTATTGTTTTTAGAAAAGATGGTAAATTTACAGTTGCCAAAGTTCAAGACAAAGCATTTTTTGGAAAAGATATTCTTTATGTAAATGTCTTTAAGAAAAACGATAAGCGTACAATTTACAATCTAGCTTATCGTGATGGACGCACTAGTGTTGCATACATTAAGAGATTTGCAGTCACTGGAATAACAAGGGATAAGGAATACGATGCAACAAAAGGTCTTGAAGGTTCGAAACTAATTTACTTTACTGCTAATCCAAATGGGGAGGCCGAAGTAATAAGGGTTTATCTCAAGCCAAAACCAAAAGTTCGAAAACTTGTTTTTGAGGTTGATTTCAAGGACGTTGCAATTAAAGGTCGCGAAGCTCAAGGAAACATTCTTTCAAAAAACGACATTCACAAAATCACCCTTAAAGAAGAAGGCGTTTCAACTCTTGGCGGACGTAAAATTTGGTTCGACGAAGAAGTGTTACGACTAAATGCTGACTCGCGTGGTAGATACTTAGGCGAATTTGTGGGAGAAGACAGAATCTTGATTATTACTAAAGATGGGCTCTGTAGGTTAACTAGTTTTGACCTTTCGAACCATTACGAAGAGAACATTGTAATTTTAGAGAAATACGATCCACAAAAGACATTCACGGCAATACATTTTGATGCTGAGCAAGGATTCTTCTATCTCAAACGATTTAAAATGGAAGAGTCGGGCAAAGAACAAAGCTTTATTTCTGATTTTACCGGTTCATATCTCGTAGAACTCAGTGATGATGAATTCCCACAGGTAAAGATTATTTTTGGTGGAAAACATGCTAGTCGTGAACCTGAATATATTGATGCTGAAGAGTTTATTGATGTAAAAGGGATTAAAGCTAGAGGAAAACGACTTTCTACATTCGAGACAAAGGAAATATCATTTGACGAGCCTCTAGAAAAAGAATCATCAAAAAGCTTTGATGACAACGACGAGGACTCAGAAGGCTCTGAAGATTTAGAAAGCAATATTGAAAATGAGAGCGATGATGTAATTATTAGCGATTCTAATGAAAACACAGACACTGAAGATATAGAATTCGAAATCATTGAACCAAAGAGCGACGACGATATAGAATTTGAAATAATCGAAGCTCTTGACGAAGATGAGATTAAGGAAAAACCAATTAAGGAAAAGGTAAAAAAAGAAAAATCAGAGCCTAAGCCTAAGGATAAAAAAGAAGATAAGGACAAGAAACCACCCGAGGGTGGAATTCAAATGAGTTTGGGTTTCTAGAATCACAAAAGATTCCCGTTTCATGTCATAGGCTATTTTGTTCTCCTTAATTGCCACAATATTTTTCTGCGATGCTTAAAAAGTTTGCAGAGTAATCAAAAGCTAAAAAATGAAAATATTTCTCATTGGTTTCATGGGCTGTGGCAAATCGGTTTTCGGAAAGAGACTTGCACGACAATTGAATCTTGAATTTGAAGATTTAGATGCACTTATCGAAGAAAGATACAAAATGTCTGTTCCTGGAATATTTTCCCAATTCGACGAACCTGTTTTTCGCAATTTAGAGACAAAAGTTCTACACTCCTTTTCAGATCGCGACAATTTCATTCTTTCCTGTGGTGGAGGAACGCCTTGCTTTAACAACAACATTGATTATATTAATGATGCTGGAATTAGTATCTACATAAAGATGCCTGTTGAAGCTTTAGCTGACAGATTATCAAAATCTAAAACTAAACGTCCTCTTATTAAAGACACTCCTCCTGAATTTCTGAGTGAAAAAATAAGCTCACTTCTAGAGAAACGCGAACCAATCTACTCACGGGCTAAGTTAATTGTTGATGGAATTAATCTTGATGTTAAACATTTAATTGCCTCTGAAGAATTTAAAAGACTAACATTTAACACTGAGCAATAATCTAGGTTTTGCAATTTATACCACCGTAAAATCAACGGCTTTAGCCCTCGCTACGACTGGGCTCTGAGCATCGCATGCAAGTAATACCAATTGTAATTATAAAACAGTCCATTGTGACTGAGTTCTTGAGAAACGAAATGTTTTATAATTTTACAATGGTTTCCCGAGAAATCGGGATTTCATAAACTCAAAATGCCGATGATAAATATGTTTAGTCCAATCTAACACGTGTACTGAAGCCTCTCGAAGCAGAGAGATGATTGGACTATTACATATTTACAATCGGTATAAAACTTCCGGTATAATGCCGATGTCGAATCAAAGCCGATACAAGAAATAAAATGAATTGTATCGGCAATTTTGATACGCAATCGGTATTACTTAAAATTTGATTCTCCAGATTGCCGAATTATCCGTCGAAAAGAATATTTTTGTTGTTTATTTTAATTTATAAATATGGCTTTACAGGAAAGTATCGAAAAACAGGGCAATTGGCTGTTTAAGTACCGCAGCTATCTTCCGCTGATAATATTTGCGCCCGGACTGGCTTGGTACGTATATCTAGCATATGAACGAGATGTCGTTAATTATTGGTGGCTTGATGTAATTTTTCTTTTTGTCGGATTTCTCGGACTAGGAATTAGAGCTTTTACGGTAGGTTTTACTCCTAAAGGAACTAGCGGAAGAAATACAACTGCTGGCCAAGTTGCCGAAACTTTGAATACTTCTGGTATCTACTCAACTGTACGACATCCCCTATATCTAGGAAATTTCTTTATGTGGCTTGCTCCTGTTTTGATGATTATGGACATTTGGTTTGCGATGTTCTTTTGTGCATTTTACTGGATTTATTACGAAAGAATTATGTATGCCGAAGAAGGTTTTTTACGTAAAAAGTTTGGAAATGCATACTTCGAATGGGCTGAGAAAACCCCAGCATTCTTTCCAAAATTTTCAAATTATCGTAAATCCGAACTCGAATTTTCAATTAAAAATGTTTTAAAAAGAGAATACAACGGATTTTTTAACCTTATTATGATAATGACGGCCTTCAGACTAATCGGATTTCTAATTGTTGAAGAGGAATTTTATCTTGATTTAGCATGGATAATAATTTTCGGACTTGGATTTATCATTTTTGGAGTGTTGAAAATCCTAAAGAAATTCACGCGGGTTCTCGAAGTTGAAGGAAGATAGAAGTTTTAATAAAATATTAATATACGGATTTGATAAAATCTATAGTTTTGACCTTTCAGAAATTTAAATAGAATGAATACACTGGTAGCAGAAAATATTGAGAAAAGATTTGCCAATCATCTGGCTCTTGACGATGTTTCAATAGAAGTTCCTCAGGGCAGTATCTTCGGATTACTTGGACCAAACGGAGCAGGTAAAACAACTCTGATAAGAATAATTAATCAGATTACCGCTCCAGATAAAGGTATGGTTTACATCAATGGCGAAAGGCTTAGCCAAAAGCATGTTGCCAACATTGGTTATTTACCCGAGGAGCGCGGATTGTACAAAAAAATGAAAGTTGGCGAGCAAGCACTATATCTATGCCAGTTAAAGGGAATGTCGAAGGCAGACGCACTCAAAGGTTTGAAAAAATGGTTTGAAAAGTTCGAGATTCAAACATGGTGGGATAAAAAAGTTGAAGAACTTTCGAAAGGGATGGCACAGAAAGTACAATTTATAATTACGATTTTGCACAAACCCGACATCCTGATTTTTGATGAGCCTTTTAGCGGCTTCGATCCCATTAACGCCAATATGCTTAAAGAGGAGATTTTGGAATTGAAGAAAAATGGTGCGACAATTATTTTCTCTACACACAATATGGCTTCTGTTGAAGAAATTTGTGACAATATTGCACTGATACACAAGTCAAAGAAAATTCTTGACGGCAGCATTGATAAAATAAGAAAAACCTACGCTTCGGATATTTACGAAATTAACTACAGTGGTTATTTTAACAAAATTGGAACTACACTTACTTCTGATTACAAAATACTTGAGATTCTCGAAACCAATGGTGGCGGGAAAATAAAAGTTGAAGTGCTCAATAAAGAAATGGGTGGAAACGACCTTATCGGCCGGATGACAAATTTCGGAACAATATCTTCATTTCAAAAGTTTTTACCTGGAATGAATGATATTTTTATCAAAGTGGTAGGCGACACTAATGACATAACAGAATAAAACTATTTGACTATGAGTAAGATAGGATTAATAATAAACCGCGAATATACTACTAGGGTAAAGAAAAAATCATTTATTATAATGACGATTCTTGGTCCGATTCTATTTGCTGCGATGATGATAGCACCGGTTATCTTGATGAAAATGGAAGACGACGAATTTAAAAAAATTGCCGTTATTGATGAATCAGGAATGTTCAACGATGCCTTAATAAATACAGAATATATTCAGTTCGACGATGTTTCGGGTAAGTATTATGACGAAGCTACTGTTTCTTACAATCTCTCCGCTGCAAAGAAAATGCTAAAAGACTCTGAGTACTATGCTTTGCTTTACATTCCACATACGGCAGTGCAAGGAACCAAAGGTGCTGTTGTGATTTATTCGTATCAGCAGCCAAATATGGGTTTAAAGATGCATATTGCTAATGGAATCGAAAAGCGGGTAGAAGATATAAAGCTGAGTATTAAAGCAGGAGAGCTGGGCATAACCGAAAAGGAAGTAACCGAAATCCTTAATGTTGTAAATACCGACATTAATATCGTTACCTCAACACTTGACGAAGATGGTGGCGAAAAGGAATCTTCGACCGAAATTGCTATGATAATTGGCTATATCTGCGGGTTTCTGATTTACATGTTTGTATTTATGTATGGCTCCCAAGTTATGCGTGGTGTGATAGAAGAAAAATCGAGTAGAATTATCGAAGTTATTGTTTCTTCTGTAAAACCATTCCAACTGATGATGGGGAAAATAATCGGCGTTGCACTGGTTGGACTTACACAATTTGTGCTTTGGGTTGTGCTAACAATTGGTTTAGTAACTGTAGCTCAGTCGGTATTACTCAAAGATTACGATGCCAGTAAAATAGCTCCTCAAACGATAAATGTTGGTTCCGACTTAGGTCAAGATACTGCGGCACCAGACGAAGAAGCAATGAAGTTTGAAGAAATGTTTAAAGCTGTTTTTGCAGTTGACTATTTTACAATTATTATCTTCTTCTTATTTTACTTTATTGGCGGATATTTACTTTACGCAGCTATGTTTGCTGCTGTGGGCTCTGCCGTTGATAATGAAACCGACACACAGCAATTTATGCTACCGATAACGCTGCCACTTGTGCTAGGTATAGTTGTTATGGTCTCGGCAATAAACAATCCTTCTGGATCCTTATCATATTGGTTCTCACTTATACCATTTACTTCTCCGATTGTCATGATGGTAAGAATTCCATTTGGTGTTCCGTTTATTGATCTGGCCATTTCAATGACTCTTTTAGTTGTAACCTTTATTTTTATGACATGGTTTGCAGCAAAGATTTATAGGGTAGGAATTCTAATGTACGGAAAGAAAGTAAATTATAAAGAATTGTGGAAATGGTTTAGATATAAGAACTAAAGTAAAGTTCCAAAACACAAAAAAAGACAAGCTCCAATAGATTTATTCTTAGCTTACGATTTGGATTTTGTGATTTGGAATTTGGAATTTGTTTTTTTGATTTTGTTTATTAACCACATAGTATTTCATTATGAAAATTGCCTCAATAGATATCGGAACCAACACCTGCAACCTGCTAATCGCCGAGTACAGCAAGGGTTCTGAGCTAAAATTTCTGCATAAGGAAAAACAGGCAATTACACTTATTAATAAAGACTTCAAAGACAATATCATTTCACCAGCCTCCGTCACAAATCTTATACATGTTCTTAATGAATATAACAAGACGATAAATTATCATAAAACAGATAGAATTCTAGCCACCGCAACAAGCGGAATTCGTTCTGCTGCAAATCGCGAATCTGTTATTGAATCGGTGCAGTCTGGCTGTGGTATAAAAATTAATGTTATCGACGGAAATAAGGAAGCTGAGCTTGCCTATAAGGGTGTAAAAAATGCTGTAAAATTTGATGAAGTTCCAGTACTAATTATTGATATTGGAGGGGGTAGCATCGAATTTGTAATTTGCGATAATAAAGGAATTATCTGGAAAGCTAGCTATAATATCGGTGTAGCAAGGCTAATCTCTAAATATTCATATTCTGATCCGCTATTGCTTGAAGATATCAATGCAATATACAGCCTATTAAATGCAGAATTATCAGATTTGTTAGTAAAGTGCAATGAATACAATGTTAAAACTCTTATTGGCTCATCGGGGTCATTTGAAACATTTGCAAATCTCGTCAAATACGAGTGCCCGAGTTGTATTATTGGCGAAACTAACCCTGCCAATACAATTGACATTTGTCGTTTCATGCAAATTTACAACAAACTAACCACCTTTAACGAAGCGCAAAGAACCGATATGCCAGGAATGGATCTCATTCGTGTTAAAATGATTCCTATTGCTTCGGTAATCGCAAAATTTCTGCTCGAAAAATTAAATGCAGACTGTTTTATTCAATCCAACTATTCTATAAAAGAAGGTACTTTATTCGACTTTATCGAAGAAAGGGAGAGCTAGAATAATTGTTTTTTCAAATAAGTCAAAATAATTCTGAACAAAAGTGCATCTATTTGATTATGGTATTATCTTTGACAAAAATCATTTGCTAAAAAAATAATATATGAAAAATTCATTATTTCTAATTGCCTTTATAGGACTAGTAAGTTTATCGGCTTTTGCGCAAGAGAAGAAAGAGTATAAAGTTGGTACAATCGTTTTTTACAATATGGAGAATCTTTTCGATACTATACCTGGTGATAACGACAAAGAGTTTGCTCCTGATTCAGACAAGAAATGGAATACCGAAAAGTATTTTGCCAAAATGGAAACAATGGCATCAGTAATTGTTGGAATAGGTGCAGACTTTACTGGAACTCCACCTGCTATTGTAGGCTTAAGCGAAATAGAAAATATGACAGTGCTAAAAGACCTGGTAAATGCCCCTTCGATAAAAAAATACAATTACAAGATTGTACATTTCGATGGTTCTGATTATAGAGGTGTTGACTGTGCGTTAATATATCGCCCCGAGTTCTTTACCGTAACAAACACTGCAATGCATGTTGTTAGAACTCCTGAAGACTCTACTTTTAGAACTCGTGATCAACTACTTGTAAGCGGTTTGTACGATGGAGAAGAAATGCACTTCATCATCCTACACTGGCCATCACGCAGAGGAGGCGAAAAAAGAAGTATGCCAAAACGTGCAGCAGCAGCAGATGTTACTAGACATATTATAGACTCTATATTGGTATTAAATCCTAAAGCAAAGGTAATCTGTATGGGCGACCTAAACGATGATCCCGTTGACAAGAGTGTAAAAGAACATTTAAACACCTCAGCAACTAAAGAAGGTGCAGTATTGCCAAAACTCTATAATCCAATGGAAGACTTGTACAAAAAAGGTATAGGCTCTCTAGCATATCAAGACAAATGGAATCTTTTCGATCAGATTGTGATTACTCCCGAATTTCTAGCAACCGACAAAACCTCGTATCGCTTTTTCGAAGCGCATGTTTACAATAAACCTTTTCTAATGCAAAAAGAAGGAAAATTCAAAGGTTATCCGTTCAGAACCTACGTAGGAAACACTTATATGGGTGGCTATAGTGATCATTTTCCAACTTATATTTATTTGATTAAGGAGAAGTAGGATTATTGGATTGAGGAGATTGAGGAGATTGAGGGGATTGATTAATTGATTGGGGGGATTGATGAGATTGGGGGGATTGATTAATTGATTGGGGGGATTGATTAATTGATTGATTGGATTCTTGTGTTTACTTGGAATTTCTTTAGTATCTAATCTAAAATATTATTATTTATGGACGAGCAAAGTTGGCTTGAGTACAAGATTAAAGTACGTGAGCGATTGAGAGTTTTTGCATTGAATATACTTGAACTTTCTGATATGATTCCAAATACAAAAAAAGGTAATATTATCAATTATCAAGTTACAAAATCTGGCACATCTGAATACGCAAATTACAGAGCAGCTCTTCGTGGGCGTTCGAAAAAAGAATATTATGCAAAACTTTCGATTTCAGTTGAAGAAGCTGACGAAACCGAATTATGGCTGGATTTACTAATATCTTCGAAATTATTAGCCAATGAATTCGTAATTAGTCTTCATGCCGAAAGTCTAGAATTGTGTAAGATACTTTCCAGTATGAGAAAAAATGCAGATTCGGAATAGAGATAGGATTTGTTATGGGGATTGAGGGGATTGAGGGGATTGAGGGGATTGAGGGGATTGAGGGGATTGAAAGGATTGAAAGGATTGAAAGGATTGCCATTCGACAGGCTCAGGGAAAGATTGAAAAGATTGAGGGGATTGATTAATTACTGCTAATTAATCAATCCCCTCAATCTTTTCAATCTCCCCAATCTCCCCAATCAAGAAAGCTTCTTAGTCTTCCAACAACAATTCCAGAATCTGAACTGCCGCTTTAGATACCGATGTTCCAGGTCCAAATATAGCCGCTACACCTGCATCATAAAGAAATTGATAGTCCTGCGAAGGAATGACACCACCAGCAATAACAAGAATATCTTCTCTACCGAGTTTCTTCAGTTCTGCAATTACAGATGGCACTAAAGTTTTATGTCCTGCTGCTAAAGATGAAACACCAAGAACATGAACATCATTTTCAACTGCTTGTTTTGATGCTTCCTCTGGGGTTTGGAATAATGGTCCCATATCTACGTCGAATCCTACGTCAGCATAACCAGTTGCTACTACTTTAGCTCCGCGATCATGCCCATCTTGGCCCATTTTTGCGACCATAATACGAGGTTGACGCCCTTCTTTTGCTGCAAATTTACTGCATAGTTCCCTGGCTTTTTCGTAGTCAGGATCATTTTTCGATTCATAGGAGTAAACTCCTGATATTGTTCTTATCACTGCTTCGTACCTCCCAACTACTTTTTCGCAAGCATAGGAAATTTCGCCAAGACTAGCTCTTTTCTGTGCTGCATCAATTGCAAATTCGAGTAGATTGCCTTGCTTAGTTTCTACACATTTTGTAAGTGCGTCTAAAGCTGCCTGACATTCGGCCTCGTTTCTTTCTGCTCTAAGTTTTTGTAATCTTAATACTTGAGTTTCTCTTACTGCTGTATTGTCGATATCAAGAATGTCGATTGGATCTTGCTTATCAAGACGATACTTGCTTGTTCCTACAATAATCTGTTGCCCACTATCAATTTTTGCTTGAGTTCGCGCAGCAGCTTCTTCGATTCGCATCTTCGGAATTCCTGACTCAACTGCTTTAGCCATTCCACCTAATGCCTCAACTTCCTCAATTAGCTTCCAAGCTTTGTGAACTATCTCATGAGTAAGCGTTTCAACATAATAAGAACCTGCCCAAGGGTCTATCTGTTTACAAATATTTGTTTCCTCCTGAAGATATATTTGAGTATTTCGTGCAATACGTGCAGAGAATTCTGTTGGCAGAGCAATTGCTTCGTCGAGAGCATTTGTATGTAGCGATTGAGTGTGTCCAAAAGCTGCGCCCATTGCCTCAATGCATGTTCTAGCAACGTTATTGAATGGATCTTGCTCGGTGAGTGACCAGCCTGAGGTTTGAGTATGGGTTCTTAATGCAAGAGACTTTGGATTTTTGGGATCGAATTGTTTTACAATTTTTGCCCATAGTATTCTTGCTGCGCGCATTTTTGCAATTTCCATAAAATGATTCATTCCAGATGCCCAGAAAAATGACAAACGAGGTGCAAATGCATCAATATCCAAGCCCGCTTTAATACCTGTACGTAGATATTCCAGTCCATTAGCCAAAGTATATGCCAATTCTATATCATTTGTTGCTCCTGCTTCTTGCATATGATAGCCTGAGATAGATATAGAATTGAATTTTGGCATTTTTTGTGATGTAAATTCAAAAATATCGCCGATAATTTTCATTGAAAATTCAGGAGGATAGATATAAGTATTTCTTACCATGAACTCCTTTAATATATCATTCTGAATTGTACCAGCCAATTCTTCGAGCTTCGCTCCTTGTTCTAGCGCTGTAACAATATAAAAAGCCATAATTGGCAAAACTGCCCCATTCATGGTCATTGATACAGACATTTTATTTAAAGGAATTTGATCGAAGAGAACTTTCATACCCAAAATTGATGTTATGGATACACCAGCCTTACCCACATCACCAACAACTCTTGGATGATCAGCATCATAACCACGGTGAGTTGCAAGGTCAAAAGCTACAGATAGACCTTTTTGTCCGGCAGCAAGATTACGACGGTAAAATGCATTTGATTCCTCAGCTGTTGAAAATCCGGCATACTGACGAACTGTCCAAGGTTGCAAAGTATACATTGCGGAATATGGACCACGAAGGAATGGAGCTAGTCCTGCTGCATAATTCAAATGCTCCATATTTTGCAAATCCTCATCAGTATAAACCTTTTTTACTGGAATTTGCTCTGCGGTAATCCAGCTTTTTTCCTTTAACTCTTTTGCTAAATTACCTGTTACAGATTTTGATTTGATATCTATGTTTTTATAATTCGGTTTCATCCTAGATGCTTTTTTAATTAATACCTAAAACTTGCTGATAATTCTTAAGGTCTGCAAGCACGTTTGATTTTACATGTATGAAGTTTTTAATCCCTTTAGCTTCGAGATTTGCTTTACAGGCAGGATTTCCAGCTATAACCAAAATCTTTCCCGCAATTTTCTCAAATGCTTCTATTGCAAAGATTTCATATTCTTCATCAGAACTACAAAGAACTATAATATCCGAATTTTTGCTTTTTGCTTCTGCAAGACCTGCTTCAATGCTGTCAAATCCATTATTGTCAATTACTTCAAATCCAGCACATGCAAAAAAGTTTGCACTAAATTTTGCTCTTGCTGTTCTAAAAGCCAGATTTCCTATTGTAAGCATAAATACAACTGGACGCTTACCACTTTTGTCTGTTATCAACCTCAATTTTTCAAATTCTTCAGCCGCACGATAAAGTTTAATAACCGGATAGTCATTACTAAGGGCTTTTGCCTCTGTTGAAAGACTTATTTCTGGTTTAATTTCGTTAAAATTTGGATATTGATTTACACCAAGAATAATCTCTCGACGAGTCGCTATATTTGCATTTCTTGTTTTGGCCGTTTCGTTAATGATATTCTGAATAAACCCTTCTTTAACTGCTGCAACAAATCCTCCCTTTTCTTCAACTTCTAAAAATAACGCCCATGCCGCTTCAATGATTGCATCTGTCAAGTTTTCGATATAATATGAGCCAGCGGAAGGGTCAATAACTTTATTAAAATGAGCCTCCTCTTTAATAATAATTTGAACATTTCTTGCAACACGCATTGAGAACTCTGATGGCTCAGTATAAGTTGTGTCGAAAGGAAGTACACTTAAAGACTCTGTTCCGCCCAAAACAGCAGACATTGCCTCAGTAGTTACGCGTAACATATTTACATAAGGATCATAAACAGTTTTATTCCAACGTGATGTTTCGCAATGAATATTAATTTTTGCAGAATCCACATTTTTTGCTTCGTTAGCTTCAACAATTTTTGCCCAAAGTAATCTGGCTGCTCTTAGTTTTGCAATTTCCATAAAGTAATTAG
The DNA here is from genome assembly GCA_964579045.1 of uncultured Bacteroidales bacterium. Taxonomy (GTDB): domain Bacteria; phylum Bacteroidota; class Bacteroidia; order Bacteroidales; family ML635J-15; genus Bact-19. The sequence goes on from CAZOHR010000031.1 coordinate 17,495, forward strand.
AGCCAACAGCAAAATTGAATCTGATTTTTGAAGCTATCTCATCAACTGAGATATTTTGATCAGCAAATTTCCTTAAGTATTCAGCACCAATTGCGAGCCCAAAACCTAATTCATGAACAGCAGAACCACCTGCATTATGGAAATTCTTTGCATTTACACTAACAAGCTTAAAATTTGGCAATTTATTGCTGTACTGTTTAAACATATTTTCGGCACATAGACAAGAATCATTTCCACAGAAAGACTTGCCCGACAGAATCATATAGCTTAGTGAGTCGTATTCATTTGACCCATATATTTTTGTCAGATCATAAGAGTTTTCTGTTGCAAAATCAGCAAGCATTTCAACAAACTTCCCTGTTAACTCACACGAAATAAAATTAATTTCAACTGCGCAGGGATCAATATTTTGCATCAGCCTGTCGAATTCTGATTTGTCAAGCTCTCTATTAATAATAAAACCTAGAGAACTAATGCCAGCATACATAACTTTATGTGCAAGACTATTAGCATCTGCTACATCTTTCACAATAATATCTTGTCTGACAAAATTATTTAAAACAACATTAGTAGCTCTCACATAAGGAAAATCGCCTGGATTAGCTTTAAGATAATCTAATTTCTTAAGATCTTCTTCGCGATAATACGGTCTTACGGCAAAGCCTTCAAGTGTCTTCCAGACCAACTTCTTGTCATAATCACCACCTTTTAAGTCTTTTTGAATAATTTCCTCCCAGGATTGCGTGGGTATTGGAGGAAATTCCTGAAATAATTTTTCGTCCATCTTTCAAGATTATTTAAAATATTCCGCGAAATTAATATGAAATTTTAACAAATTGTTGTTTTATGTTGAAGAAGATGTTTTTATTAACAATCCGATTCTATTTTGCTTCTATAATCTGACGCTTAAATCAGTTTTATAATCCTTGCAAATTGCCAAATGTGCGACATTCTATTCTAATACTATACTTGTTCCAAATCTCTTTTTTAAAATTATTTTGTTAATAATAAAAAAAATACTACTTTTGCAGCGCTTTTGGGGTTAATAC
>CAZOHR010000032.1:0-18531 GCA_964579045.1 uncultured Bacteroidales bacterium
TCTAGTAAGCATTATAAACCGACAACACATTATTCTCGAGGTATGTCGTATATTGCAATAATGGATATTTTGTTGGACCATTAACCACAGAGCCATCGAGGAGCATAAACTTTGAATCACAATGACGGCATTCTAAAAATAAACCAGTTGAGTCAACATCTAATATTGCATTTGCATTTGATGGTTCGTATGGACAGTTTCTTTCGTAGGCTTTGTAAGAGTCGGTGAATTCACAATATAGAAGTATCCCTCTAACACCTCCAGTAACATACAGATAATTCCCAGGTGTCTTTAAATCCTGAAATTCGGGAAGATCCAAATATACTACAAAGTCAACATAAGCGTATGGAATTCTTTCTTCACGATCGCAGGCAGGGATTATTGAAAAAAAACTTGCTAAAAGTAAAAAAATCGCTATCTTTGATAAAATTGATTTCATTTATAAAAAGGTTTTTTATTATGACAAAATTACGGAATATTTTACAATTACTAACAGTATCTCTCTTCATTTTATTGTCTTCGGTTTTATATTCTCAAACTAATAGGAATATCGACGACGAAAAATACATGACCAGTCAAAAATCAAAACATTATCGTCCTTCGCGCGAAGAACGCAGTGTGATGAAAATTGAGAAGGCTCAGCAACATAAAAAAGATAAACAAGAGCGTATTGACAGAAGATTGCACAAAAAAGCTGTAAAAAAACACAATAAATTAATTAATGGTGGTGGGAGAGATCTTGTCGATGGGAAGAAAACATACAAAAGAATGAAAAAATCAAAAAGAGAAGCAAGAAACAATAGGTGATGAAAAATGTTTTATTCATCTTGCTTTTAGTTAGTTAGGTATATCTTTAAAAAAAAGTTAAATTTTTGATAAGAAAACATTTGGTCAATAATGAAAACTGTTCTATATTTACGGTTTTTATTATTTGGGTTAAGTATTGTTAAAGTAAAACTCTGTTATGTTACAAAAGTTACTGATAGTTAGTATGGCACTTTTAATGAGTGCAGGGTTGTATGCGCAGTCGGCCGGGACATTAAATGGAACGATTACCGATGCCACAACAGGAGAACCAATCCCGTTTGCGAACGTGTCGATTGAAGAGAATGGAAATGTGGTTACTGGTGGGATGACTGACTTCGATGGAAGATTTAGTATCAAACCAATTCCTGCAGGTAAGTATACTGTGGCAGCATCCTATGTTGGGTATGCGACTTTACAGTATAATAATGTACAGATTCCTGCGGGGAATATAACATTTCAGAATTTTGAGTTAAGTGCTTCTGCAGAAATTCTTGCTGAAGTTGAAATTAAAGAGTATAAGGTGCCTTTGATTGCAAAGGACCAGACTGCTTCAGGGGGAACTGTATCTTCCGAGGATATCGCCAAGATGCCAGGACGTTCTGCCGCAGCAGTTGCTACCACAGTCGGAGGTGTTTATTCCGAAGACGGTGAAGTAGGTAGTATTAGAGGAGCTCGTTCCGAAGGTACCGTTTATTATGTTGACGGTGTTAAGGTTCGCGGAAGTTCTTCTGTACCTAAATCTGCAATTGAGCAGGTTCAGGTTATTACCGGCGGTTTGCCTGCTCAGTATGGCGACGTTACCGGTGGTATTATCAGTTTAACAACAAAAGGACCGTCTTCACAGTACTTCGGAGGAGCAGAAATTGTTACTTCGCAGTTTCTTGATCCTTATGGATACAATCTTGGAGGTCTTATGCTTTCTGGTCCAATCTGGACAGTGAAAGAAAAAGGCAGCGAACGTAGAAGAACTGTTGCTGGCTTCCTGATTTCAGGAGAAGGAAATTATACCGTTGACGGTGGACCTTCTGCCGTTGGTGAGTGGAGAGCAAATGATGATGTTCTTGAAAGTATTAGAACTAATCCTCTTCAGCTAGTACAAACTGCTTCGGGTGCAATCATATACCAAAATGCTGATTACTTGCCAGCCGAATCTTTCCAAAATTATAAAACTAGAGCTAACGCCGAAGATAAAGGTATAAATGTGGCTGGTAAAATTGATATTTCTCCAATTCGTGATTTAGACCTTACTTTTGGTGGTACAATTGATTATAGCGATAGCAGATTGTATAGTTATAGTAATCAGTTATTCAATTCTCAAAACAATGGGAATATGATTTATAATAACTGGAGGGTGTATGGACGCTTAACTCAGAAATTTAGAGATAATGGTGATAGCGAAGAAGAAAAAGTTTCTGTAATTAAGAACCCTTATTACTCTATTCAAGTGGATTATTCAAAAACTTATGCAAAACAGTTTGACGATAATTATGATGATAGATATTTTGAATATGGTCATTTAGGTAATTTTACAACTACTCCTGAGAAATATTACGCATGGGGAGTTGATACTACAACTGGGCTAGAGGGTTGGTTGCAGGAAACTTATTTCTACCGTGTTACTGATTTTGAAGCAGGCACTCTTAATCCTGATTTGGCTGCTTATACTAACCAGTATTTCGATTATTTTGAAGACTATTATTATAAAGATGTAAATAGTATTATCTCAAACGGTGGTTTGTTGAATGGTATGGGAGCTCCTGCAATTTATGGTTTGTACAACAGCCCAGGTAATCCTTATACAAGCTACGTTGAAAGTGATGCTACACAATTCAGAGTTTCTGCTACTGGTTCTGCCGACGTAAAAGATCACGAAATAAGTTTAGGTTTCGAATTCGAACAAAGAAAAGACTCTTATTTTGGACTTGCTCCTTTTGGACTATGGTCTTTAGCTCGTAGCTTAACAAATAATCATATCTTAGAAAGAGATCTCAACAATCCAGTTATCTATCGCGATGCAAACGGTATCTTTATGGATACAATAGATTATCCAAGATTGTATAACGAAGAAGGCCAGGCTTATTTTGATAAAAACTTCAGAAAACATTTAGGCTTAGCCGAAAATGATTTAACTTGGATTGACGTAGATTCTTACGATCCATCTACTTTTGATCTTAGCTGGTTTAGCGCTGATGAACTTTTCAATCAAGGTAGCGCACTAGTAGCTTATTATGGTTATGATTATACAGGTAATAAACTTACTTACAAGCCGACTTTTGACGATTTCTTCAATAAAACAAACGAAGATGGCTACAAAGAAAGACCAATTGCTCCTTTCGAGCCTAACTATGTTGCTGGTTATATTCAGGATAAATTTGCTTTCAAAGATTTGATTTTTAATATTGGTGTACGTGTTGATAGATACGATGCTAACCAGATGGTTTTAAAAGATGCATATTTACTTAGTGATGCATATACTGTAGGAGATTCTGACGAAAGAGGACTAATCCCTGCTACTGTTCATCCAGATAATATTCCTAGTGACGCTGTTATTTATGTAAATGATATATCTAATCCAACAGCAATCAATGGTTACCGTGTTGGAAGCGTTTGGTATAATGCTAGTGGTACTCAGATTGAGAATCCAAACTCTATTGCTTCTGCAAACGGTATTGCTCCTTATCTTATCGATCCTAGCGAAGAGTTAAATAGTTCTGCTTTCGAAGATTACAAACCTCAAATTGTTGTAATGCCTCGTATCTCTTTCTCTTTCCCAATTTCTGATGAGGCATTATTCTTTGCACATTATGATATTCTTTCAAAACGTCCTTCTTATTCAAACCGTTTAAATCCAATTGAATATCTTTATATTCGTCAGTTAAACAACGACCTTTTGAATAATCCAAATCTACAAACTGAGAAAACTATCGACTACGAATTAGGTTTCCAACAGAAATTAGGAAATACTTCAGCACTTAAATTGTCAGCTTTCTACCGTGAGATGCGTGATATGCAGCAGGCAATCGCTGTTTATGGTGCTTATCCAGTTAATTACTATACTTATGGTAATATCGACTTTGGAACAGTTAAAGGTTTTGGTGTTACTTACGATATGCGTCGTACTGGTAACATTACTGTTAGAGCATCTTATACTCTACAGTTTGCTAATGGTACTGGTTCAAGTTTCGAATCTGGTGCTGCAATCGTAAAATCAGATAAACCAAACCTAAGAACCACAATTCCTCTTGATTTTGACCAACGTCACAATATGGCTATCACTATTGATTATCGTTATGGTGGTAAAGTTTCTGGCACACCTTATACTGGTCCTAAAATAGCTGGTAAGAGTATTTTTGCGAATACTGGTGTTAACTTTGTTATCAATAGCGGATCTGGCTCTCCATATACTAAGAGAAACAAACCAAATTCTGGTACAGTTGTAGGTTCTTTGAATGGATCACGCAAGCCTTGGAGAACATCTATCAACATGCGTGTTGACCGAGATATTCGTATTATGTTAGCTGATAAGAAGGAAGATGGTACTAAGGAAAAATATGCATATCTAAACGTATATTTAGAAATATCTAACCTTCTGAATAGTAAAAATGTTATCAATGTATATTCTTATACTGGTAATGCAGGAGATGATGGATTCCTAAACTTTGCTGATTATCAGACTGCCATATCTACTCAAAATGATGTTGAAGCATACAGAAATTACTATGCAATGTTTATAAATTCACCTTACAATTATAGTTTGCCAAGAACTATAAGATTAGGTGTTATGTTTAATTTTTAATTGTTGAATATTGAATTATAAAATACGAGATATGAAAAATCTTAAAGGAGTAATAATTTTTGTAGTTCTTTTATCAGTGTCCAATTATATGTTGGCTGATAAATGGAAAGGAGCTGTTAATCCTGCTCCAAACGAACGAGCAACCGCAGGTTGTGAGCCAGGAAGAACTTCAACTGAGCTAGCAGTCAATAATGTTCGCGCTTTGATTCACACTGGAGGTGATATGTGGTGGGATTTGCAAGGAAAGGCAAAATACGAAGTGCCTGTGGGTGGTGGAGTTAGTGCATTGTATGCTGGTGCAATCTGGGTTGGTGGTAAAGACGCTAATGGACAGCTAAAACTTGCTGCTCAACGTTTTCGTCAGGATGGTATTGATTACTGGCCTGGTCCGCTAACAACTGATGGAACTGCTTATGTTAGTCCTGAAATTTGTCGTGAATACGATAAACATTTCTCTATTAGCAAAGCAATGGTTAAGGAATTTAGAGAGTGGTGGGCATGTACACAAAATCCTGAATGTCAGGCTGATGTTGAATTCCCAGAATATCAGATTCCGGACATTATTACCAATTGGCCAGCTCACGGACCAGAAGGTGGATATGCTTATAATTTAGCACCTTGGTGGGATACAGATGGTGACGGATATTATAATCCTCTAAACGGTGACTTCCCTTATTATGAATTTCCAAATGAAGGTATAACTAACGACCCTTTCTGTAAACGCCCAAGAGGTCAAGCAGCTAGATTATTTGGTGACTATACTTTATGGTGGGTTTATAATGATAAAGGTAATATTCACACAGAAACTGGAGGTACTGCTATCGGTATGGAATTTAGAGCGCAAGCTTTTGCATTCACTACAAATGATGAGCTTAACGACATGACTTTTGGTAATTATAACATTATCAACAGATCAACTTATGTATTAACAGATACCTATTTTGGTGTATGGACTGATGCTGACCTTGGTTATGCACGCGACGATTATACAGGATGTGATGTTCAACGTGGTTTGGGTTATATGTATAATGGAGACCCTAACGATGAATCTGCTGAAGGTATTACTGGTTATGGTGAACAGCCTCCAGCAATCGGTATTGACTTTTTCGAAGGACCTTATCAAGATCCAGATTTAATTGATAATACTACTTCTTATGACACATTAAATGGGGTAAAAGTATTGAATTGTTCAAAAGGAGATATTCTTAATGGTAATATAAATGGTCTTAACTTCCAAGATGGCGAGGTTGATAATGAGAGATGGGGTATGAGAAGATTCTTGTATTTTAACAATTCAGAAGGAAATCCTGCAACCTTTGACCCTAATACTGCAATAGAACATTATAATTATTTAACTGGTTTCTGGTTGGATAACTCTCCTCTTATCTATGGTGGAACTGGTCACCAATCTTCAGCAGGTGCTGATCCAAATACTACTACAAACTTTATGTTCCCAGGTAATCCAACAACTGACCCTTGTGGTTGGGGACAGGGTGGAATTCCGCAAGATGCTTGGTCTGAAGAAACAGAAGAGAATGCTGCAAGAGATGTGCGTTTTGTGCAGTCTGCAGGGCCTTTCACTCTTCAACCTGGTGCTGTAAATGATATTACTATTGGTGCTGTTTATGCTCGTGCTTCGTCTGGTGGGGCTTGGGCTTCTGTGGAATCTGTTAGAAGAGCAGATGATAAAGCTCAAGTTTTGTTCGAAAACTGTTTCCGCGTTCTTGATGGTCCTGATGCTCCAGAATTAAAGATTATTGAAATGGATAAGAGATTGATTTTCCATATTTATAATAAACCAGGAAGCAATAACTATCTTGAAGCATATAAGGAAAAAGATCCTTCAATTGTTTGTGCTGAAGATATCGACCCTTGTGATGAGTATTATAGATTCCAAGGTTATCAGGTTTTCCAATATAAGAATGGTTCTACTAGTATTTCTGACAGATATAATAATTCTTTGGTTAGAGAAGTATTCCAGTGCGACGTTAAAGACGGTATTGGACAGGTTGTTAACTATACTTGGTCTGACGAGCTTATGGCAAATGTTCCGGTTGAAGAAGTTAGTGGAACAGATCAAGGTATTAAACATACTTTTGTTTTGGAAAACGACTTGTTTGCAACTGGTGATGCAAGACTTATTAACAATAGAGAATACTACTACGGAGTTATCGCTTATGGTTATAACGAAACTATGTTATATAACCAATCAATTCAGGAAACCTTTAATGGTCAGAAAAAACCTTATTTAGCTGGTCGTAATAATATTAAACGTTACGAAGTTATTCCTCATATCAACGATGCGGATGAAGCTGGAACAATTATGCAATCAGACTATGGTGATGGTTTACAAGTAACAATGTACGAAGGTCATGGTAATGCAAACAATATAATTGAACTTACTGACGAATGTGTTGACGAAATCATGTCTGGTTATCCTTGGATGGCTACTGAAAAAGTTTACAAGAATGGTATGGGTCCAATCAATGTAAAAATTATTGACCCACTTAATGTTCCAGAAGGTACATATACTTTGAAGTTCAATGATACTGCTGCCATAAACTCTTATGGTGTGATGGGTACATCTTCTGCTGAATTAACTTCAGCATTCTTTACTCCATTCTACTACACTGTTTATTTGAGTCCTGACGATTCAATAAGTAGCGAAGTAGCAATTAACTATGGTGCTGCTAACGAGCAACTTTTTATGGATTTAGGTTTATCTATATCAATAAGTCAAGAAAATTTTGCAGGAGGAAAGAGTAGAAATGAGTATCAAAATGGGTTCCTCGGTGCAAGTATTGAGTTTGAGGATGAGACTAAACCATGGTTGTACTTCTTACCTGATGGTGACGGATTCGATCCTATGAATTGGATTAGAGTTGGTACATATACAAATAAAGAGCTTGGTGATTGTCCTGAGAAGGGTTATGATGACTTACTTGGATATGATGATGAACAATATTATGAAAAAATTCTTGGTGGTACTTGGGCGCCTTATCGCTTTGTTCACTCAGGAAAAGATGGTTTCTCACTTAATGGTGCAAGAAACTTCCAAAATATTCTGAAGTTTGAACCGCTTTCAAGCGTTGATATTGTAATTACAAGCGATACTTCTAAATGGACAAGATGTTGTGTTGTTGAAATGAGAGATAATGAATGGGAAGAAGACCCAGATTGTCCATTGCTAACACAAGAGCAAACCCCATGGGTTAACTATCAGAGTCGTGGAAATGCAAAGAAATTTGCTCTTAGAAAGGACCCATCAGTTGATAAGGAAGGCAATGTTGTTCCTGGTGATACAACACATGGTATGAGCTGGTTCCCTGGTTATGCTATTGATATGCGCACAGGTAAAAGATTGAATATCGTTTTTGGTGAAGATTCATGGTTAGTTGGCGACAATGGTGCTGATATGATGTGGAATCCTTCTTCTGGCTTCTACTCAAATTCTGGCCCAGTATTCGGTGGAAAACATGTTATCTATATTATGGGTGATAATCAGAACTTTGCGAATGCTGCATTTAATGCCCCTCATTACGATTCTTGTAAATTCTTATATGATAACCTTATAAAGTATGAAGAGACTGGCATTGCCACAACTTCGTTAAACAGAGCTTGGGCTTCTGCAATGTGGTGTGCAATTCCACTTAAGAATCCAGATTTTGAACTTCTTGCTACAGATGTTAGAATTAAGTTGAGAGTAGCTGGTCCATATCATAAAGGTATGAATGAATTTGCTGTGGAAGAACCAGAAAATAACAACTTCCCATTCTTCTCATTTACTACTGCTGATGTAAAAACCATTAAGGAAGATAATCCTACAGCTGTTAATGCCTTGGATATTATCAGAGTTGTACCTAATCCTTACTATGGTAATTCATATTATGAAAACACTCAGCTTGATAATTATGTGAGAATCACAAATTTACCACAGAATTGTATAATTTCTATTTACAATGCAAATGGTGGCTTGGTGCGTCGTTTTAATAAAGATAACGATGATCCATTTGTAGAGTGGGATTTGAAAAACACATACGGTATCTCTATTGCAAGTGGTGTGTATATTGTACACATTAATGCACCTGGTATCGGCGAAAAGGTGGTTAAATGGTTCGGAGCATTACGTCCGGTGGATTTAAATAATTTCTAAAATATTGTTATAATATAAATAGAGTGATATGAAAAATTTATATTTGGTTTCAACGATACTGATAGCTCTGGCAGCCGGATTAATTTCTACTGATCTACAGGCAGGTAACGAACAGCGCGTAGGGTCGAACGGTGCATCAGAATTACTGATTAATCCTTGGGCTCGTAGCTCAGGTTGGGGCGATGCAAATGTTGCATGTGTTGTAGGTCTCGAAGGGATGTATCAGAATATCGCTGGTATGGCGATGACTCGCAAGACAGAACTTGCTTTTACTAATACTCAATGGCTTGTTGGTTCAGGCGTAGTTATTAACAGTGGTGGATTCTCTACAAAAGTTGGCGAAACTGGCGTTATGGGAGTATCTGTTATGAACATGAACTGGGGCGAAATTGATATTACTACTGACGCTCTTCCAGAAGGAGGAATAGGTACTTTTAAACCTACTTTCAGTACAATCTCTTTAGGCTATGCTCGTGAGTTTTCAAATAGTATTTATGGCGGTCTGGCAGTTAAGATGATTAATGAAAGCATTTTCAACTTGACTTCTTCAGGTTTTGCTATCGATGCAGGTATTCAATATGTTACTGGTCTTGGAAAAGATAAGGCTGGTAACCGTAACAGAGATAACCTTAAATTTGGTATTACCATGAAAAATGTTGGTACTACAATGAAGTTTACAGGTGATGGTATGAGTTTCAACGGTTTCTCAACTAATGGTACGAGTATGACTGTTGAGCACAGAAGTCAGCAATTTGAATTACCTTCGTTAATTAAAATCGGATTCTCATATTCATTAAGACTTGCTCCTAAAGTTGATGAGGTTAACGAAACTGTTAGTTCGGCTCATAACCTCATTTTAGCGGCAAATTTTACTGCTAATTCGTACACTAAGGACCAATATCATTTTGGTATTGAGTACGGTTTTAAAGAGTATCTTTTCTTACGTGGTGGATTTATTTATGAAGATGGCATTCTTGATGAGAATGTAGATGCACGTTCAACTGCTTTTACAGGCCCAACTGCTGGTATGACTTTGCAGATTCCTGTAAACAAAGAAAATAAATCAGTTCTTGCTATTGACTATTCTTACAGATTTACTAACCCATTTGGTGGAATTCATACATTTGGTGCAAGAGTAACTTTGTAATGTAAAATATAACTAACTTGAAAAGCCTGCTTTGCGGGCTTTTTTTGTTTTAAAATATTTCGTAAAAATCCGCATTTAAATTTTGTTTTGCTTTGTATAAATAGTTATATTGCGAAATATAATTATACGTGATCAACTTAGTAGAAACGTTGACTTGCGTATTGCATTGGAACACTTTAGGTAGTTAAGTTTGGATTTACAATCTAAGATCATTATGCGCAATTAAATTAGTTTATTATGAAAAGGCAAGTCGAATTCTTTTTTGCTCAAGCGTGGCGGATTTTTGTTTTTATCAGCATTTTTAGTTTTATTTCTTTTAATGCCTTTTGTTCTAGTAAAGTTCCTGCAACCGAAGACTCTAAAGCAAGGATGTTAGCTGATTGTGAGCCAGGACATTCTTCTGCTGAGATGAATATAAATAATGTTCGTTACACTCTTAATATGAGTGGTTCTATATGGTGGGATACCTTCTCTTCGGCACGTTATGAAATTCCTGTGGGCTCTGGGTGTAATTCTCTTACTGCGGGTTCATTCTGGATCGGTGGTAAAGATGCTGCGAATCAGATAAAAGTTGCTGCAATGACTTATGGGCAAAGTGGAAACGATTTCTGGCCTGGACCAATAACTGTTGAAGGCGGTGATATCGCATCTGTTTCTCAGGATGTGTGTAACGAGTATGATAGATTCTTCGAGATTACTCGTTTGGAAGTAAGCGAATTTCGTGAATGGTGGGCGTGCACCCAAAACCCTAATTGTGATGTTGAAGATGAATTTCCTACTTATGTTATTCCTCAGATAATTCTTAATTGGCCAGCTCATGGACCTCTGGGAGGATATGCATACAATCTCGCTCCTTGGTGGGATAATGATGGTGATGGAAACTATAATCCTCTGCAAGGCGATTTTCCTTATTTTGAGTTTACTGAGCAGGGTATTTCTAATGATCCTTTATGCAAAAGACCAAGAGGACAACAACAACGATTATTTGGAGATAAATCGATATGGTGGGTGTTTAACGATAAAGGAGGTGAACATACAGAAACTGGTGGAGAGGCTATAGGACTTGAAGTTCGCGCTCAGTCATTTGCATTTTCAACAGGTGACGCCGTTAATGATATGAGCTTTTATAATTACTGTATTATTAACCGATCGCCAAATGCTTTGAATGATACTTATGTTGGATTTTGGACTGAAGCCTGCATCGGAAATTCTCAAGATGATTATATTGGGTGTGATGTTCAACGTGGCTTAGGTTATTGTTACAATGGAGACGATAATGATGAAAGTAGTTATGGTGTAAATAGCTATGGAGAGCAACCACCTGCTGTAGGTATCGACTTTTTTGAGGGTCCATATCAAGATCCTGACGAGCTTGATAATTCTACAAGTTATGATACAATAAATAACCAACTCGTTTTAAACTGCTCAAAAGGTGATATCTTAAATGGAAATATTAATGGACTTAACTTCCAGGATAATTGTATTGATAACGAGCGATGGGGGATGACTAGATTTATGTCCTACAATTGTTGTGGTTCTCCTGCAATGGATCATCCATCTGAGGCGACAGATTACTATAACTATCTTAGGGCTTACTGGCTAGATAATACTTCTCTTTGTTATGGTGGAATAGGGCATGGTATTGGAGGTGGAGACATAAATACTCCTACTCAATTTATTTTTCCAGGATCACCTACTACAGATCCCTGTGGTTGGGGAAGTGAGGGAGCGCCACAGTTAGGTTGGTCGGAAGAATCTATTGGCGCCGCAACTGGAACTAATGTGTTTATTATATCGTCGGGACCTTTTACGATGGAAGCAGGTGAGGTAAACGACATTACAATGGGTGTTGTGTGGGCTAGAGCTGCATCTGGCGGGGCATGGGCTTCGGTTGAGGCATTAAAAAGTGCAGATGATATGGCACAACAACTTTTCGAAAACTGTTTTAGAGTTATCGAAGGACCGGATGCTCCCGAACTCGAAATTATTGAATTAGACAGTAGTTTAATTTTTCATATTTATAATACGCCTAATTCAAATAACTATCTGGAGTCATACATGATGCTCGATCCTTATCTTATTTGCCCAGATACTACAGTTATGTGTAGTCAATATTATAAGTTTCAGGGGTATCAAGTTTTTCAGCTTAAAAATCAAAACCTTACAATAGCTGATAGATATGATGAATCTCTTGTTAAACAAGCATTCCAATGCGATGTGAAGGATAATATTTCTAAAGTTATTAATTTTAATTGGTCCGATGAGCATAAGGCTGATATTCCAGTAATTGAAGTAGAAGGCAACAACAATGGCATCACCCGAAGCTTTGTTATTGATAAAGATTTATTTACTGAGAATTCTGATAATTTAGTCAACAATAGAGAGTATTATTTTACAGTAATCGCCTATGGATATAATCATAGTTTGCTTTATAATCAAGAGGATGTATCAACCCTTAATGCACAAAAGAAACCATATCTTGCTGGTGAAAATAATATAAAAATATATAAAGCGACACCGCACAGTAATAATCCTCAAAATGGGGGTACCATATTAAACACTAGTTATGGATTTCAGCCTGCTATTACAATGCATGAGGGGCATGGCAACTCAAATAATATAATAGAGCTTTCAGATGAAAGTATAGCCGAAATTATGTCAGGCTATCCATGGAAAATAGACGATCGTACATATAAATCTGGAAACGGACCTGTAACAGTTAAAGTTATTGATCCACTTAATGTTTATGAAGATACATATACATTGAAACTTAAAGATGTGAGTGTAAATTCTTATGGTGTGGGTGGAACGAATTCTGCAGAGTTAACAAATGATTATTACATACCTTTTAATTACACGCTATATCTTTCTAATGGTGATTCGGTAAGTAATGATTATGGAGTTCTCTATGGTTCGGAAAATGAACAACTCTTTACTGATTATGGAATTTCTATTTCTGTGAGCCAGAATAATTTTGCAGGAGCGAAAAGTAGAAACGACTATCAAAATGGGTTTCTTGCTGCCGAGATGGAGTTTAGCGATCCAACTAAACCATGGCTTGATTTTATTAAAGATGGAGAAAAATTTGATGCGGAAAATTGGATTAGAGTAGGTAAGTATAGAAATGGAGATCTTGGTAATTGTGCTGATATGAGTTATGATGACTTAATTGTATTTGATCAAAATCAATATTTCGAAAATATCCTTGGTGGTTCTTGGGCTCATTATCGATTTGTCAACTCAGGACAAAATGGTATATCACTTGGTGGTGCGCGAAATTTTCAAAATATTATTAAGTTTGAGCCACTGTCTAGTGTCGATCTTGTAATTACAAGCGATAAATCAAAATGGACAAAATGTTGTGTTGTCGAAATGAGAGACAACGAATGGGAAGTTGATGAAGATTGCCCATTATTAATGAAAGAAGTTGTTCCTTGGGTTAACAATCTGAGTCGTGGAAATGCTAAGAAGTTTGCTCTTAGATCTGACCCATCTGTGGACAAGGAAGGAAATGTTATTCCGGGCGATACAACACATGGTATGAGCTGGTTCCCAGGTTATGCTATCGATTTGCGTACTGGTAGAAGATTAAATATCGTTTTTGGTGAAGATTCGTGGTTAGTTGGAGATAACGGGTCTGATATGATGTGGAATCCTTCGTCTGGTCTTTACTCAAATTCTGGTCCAGTATTCGGCGGAAAACATGTAATCTACATCATGGGAGATAATCAGAACTATGCTAATTCTGCATTTAATGCACCTAAATACGATTCGTGTAGATTCATGTATGATAATCTACGTAAATACGAGATCTCTGGTATTGCAACTACTTCGTTGAACCGAGCTTGGGCATCTGCAATGTGGTGCGCAATTCCTATTCTTAATCCGGAATTCGAATTTCTGGAAACAGATGTTAAAATCAAACTTAGAGTTTCTGGTCCTTATCATAAGGGTATGAATGAATTCGCTGTTGCAGAACCCGAAAATGATAATTTCCCAATGTTTTCATTCTCAACAATTGGTCTTAAAGCAGAGTTAAATGATTCGGAAATTCTCAGTGACGCTATAGATAAAATCAATATTGTGCCAAACCCATATTATTGGGGAAATCAGTATGGGCAACTTAATTATGATGGTTATGTAAGACTGATTAATCTGCCCGACGTATGCATTATCTCAATATATTCTAGTTCGGGAGGTCTGGTAAACAGGTTTAATAAAAATGACTCAAATAATTTCTATCAGTGGGATATGAAAGATAGTTATGGCAAATCTATAGCTAATGGAGTCTATATTATTCATATAGAAATTCCAGGAGTGGGCGAAAAGGTGATAAAATGGTTTGGCTCCACAAGGGTTTAGATTTAACCCCTAACTTTGCTTTAATTTACGTAATATGATTCATACATTTTGCTTTAGAATTGGTATAAGCTGCCGCTTCGATAAACTCAGCACAGCGCCTTTTAGGGCGCATTTGTGGATGTGGCTTCCAACAAGAGGCGTTGCCTCTTGTTGAATTAAATCAGACTTTCAGCCTGATTTTAAAACAACAGAAGATTTATTTCATGCAGAATACTATAAAAACACTTATGCATTATTTTGACCATTAAGGCTGAAAGCCTTATTTAATTCAAGCCCAAGCAGAGCTTGGGCTTATTAAACAAAATACCACTTTCGCCCTGACTGGGCAGCTTATTCAATTTACAATTCTTAATCGATATCCCATGAAAACTCTTTAATTTTAAATGTCAATAACGTATTTACGTTACTAGAAAAAGTCAATGGGGAATCTTATAAATCAATAATGTTAAGGAAAGTTCATTTCGCCGTGGCGGATCAATGCATCGCCGTGCAATTACGTACAGGTCTGTATAGTAACGATTCAAACAATTTTTGCAGTTTCCACGATTTTACATAAATTGCACAGTTTTGCATTTATGAAATGAAACTTCTAAAAAAACTAAATGACATATCCATAGTTTATAAGCTTTCGGGCATTATATCATTGTTGGTTTTAGTTTCCATGCTTTTTGTCGGTATCTTTACTTATTCTAGTAATAAAACTGCAATTATTGACAGAACTTATGAGCAATTAACATCTGTTAGGTATGAAAAAACAAGGCGCCTTCAAAGTTTTTTGAGTAATAAAATCCTTGAGGTTACACAGTTTGCAAGTAAAGGGAAATCGCAGGATTTTTTGACTTGTATTTTCGATATAGAAAAGGAAGGGTTACCAGCGCTTGACCCAGAATTAACTAAAATTTCTGAGGATTATTTTATAAGACAGGGAAATGTTCACAGATTATTGGTTTTCTCGGATAATAACATAGTAGTAATTGACCTTAATGATAGTGTTGAGAACGTTTATTACTTAATCTTTACTGATTTACAAGAGGTGCTAAATGATCACAAATCTTCCGATGTTCCTATTGTTACAGATATAATGGAAAACGACAGGGATGAAACTGTATTTTATATTTTTACAAAAGTAGAATGTTCAGAAAAAGATGTGCTTTTGGGTTTTGAGATTTCATCAGAAGAAATTAGCAACATTTTACTCGAAGATAATCCATTCAACGGACTTGGTGCCTCTGGTGAGGTTTACCTTGTTGGTCCAGATGCACTTATGCGAAGCAAATCGAGATTTCTGCCAGAGTCAGTCCTAAAAATCAGTGTTCCTAATCCTTTGATAGCCGAAATAAATTCAAATCCATCAGGCAAAAACCTTGTTAATGATTACCGTGGAATCCGAGTTCTTAGTTCATATAGCACATTCGACTGGGGAAATGTAAGATGGATGATTTTTGCGGAGATTGACTATGAAGAGGCCTTAGTTCCTGTTTATGCATTTAGGGATAGTATCATTTTCCTGGGCTTGCTTGGTGCACTGCTTTTTTCGGCTGTGATAATGTTGCTGACCGTTACAATTACTCGTCCAGTAGCAAAATTAAAATCGGCTGCTGTCGAAATTTCAAAAGGTAATTATAAAATAGATTTGCCCGTGTCAAATCAGGATGAAATAGGTCGTTTAAGTTCTACTTTTAATCAAATGGCTGGTCAAATTGAGGAACAAAATAAGCGACTCGAAGAGCAGAAAATGAATAGGCTTCAGGAAATGATCGACTGGCAAGAAAACGAAAGAAGGAGATTGTCGAGAGAGCTTCACGATGGGATTGGTCAGATGCTACTGAGTGCTAAATTTCGTCTTGGTAGAATTTCTGGTAGCACAAATAAAGATGATACGCTAATTGAGGAAACAAATGACATTATCCAGCAGGCTGTGAGTGATGTTCGCAATATCTCAAACGACTTAATGCCTTCTGTTTTAAGTGAATTTGGACTTATCTTAGGCATAAAAAATATCTGTGAGCAGATTGGAGCAGATTATAAAATGGAAGTTAGATTTTACACTAATATAGAATCATTGCCTAAGGATAAGCTTAGTACATATCTTTACCGAATTGTTCAGGAGGCTTTTAGTAATATTATCAGACATGCTCAGGCTAAAACAGTGAATATACAGCTAATGGATACAGGTAAATTTGTAGAATTAGCTATTTCTGACGATGGAAAGGGATTTGACGATAAAAATATTTCGGATTTGCGTGGTAATGGGCTCAGAAATATTAGCGAAAGAGTAAATTTGCTTAACGGAAAATGTAGCATTTCATCCCCAGAAGGAAAAGGTACTATAATTACAATTTCAATTCCTAAAATTGCAGTAAAATGAAAGAAATGAAACTTGCATTAGTTGACGATCACAAAATGTTCAGAGATGGAATAAAATCGGTTCTGTCGGATGAGAAATGCGTAAAAGTTGAAGCTGAAGCGGGAAATGCAGAGGAAATTATAGAAATTCTCAAAAAAAAGCATGTAGATATTGTAATTACTGATATTGGCTTGCCTGGAATGAATGGAATAGACTTGTGCAGTTACATCACTCATAATTATCCCGATATCAGAGTTGTTATTCTCTCAATGCACAATAACGAAGAATTTGTGAGGAATTCTCTAAAGAGCGGTGCAAGTGGATACCTGCCAAAGGAAACAGGACACGAAGAATTGATTTTTGCTCTGAAGAAAATCTCAGAAGGGGAAATATATTTTAATCATAATATCTCTCAAACAATTATTAAAGGTTATCAGCGAAACGAGAACGCTCTAAGCGAAGACCCAAATCTTGTATTGTCGCAACGCGAACTGGAAGTGCTTAAACTTTATGCAGAGGGTTATACAAACAGTGAGATTGCTGATAAACTGTTTATCTCTGTAAGAACTGTTGAATCTCACAAAACCCATATTCTGCAAAAACTGGGCTTGAAATCCAATGTAGATATGGTAAAAGTTGCAATAAAATTTCAGATTATAAAACTCTAGCATGCATAATGCAGGCTATTTCTTACGTGTAACACGTAAAATTCTTTAAGTAAACTTCCGATATAAATTAAGAATCCCGCTGTCGTTTTTTCTACAGTCTATTGTCATTTTTGAAACTCAAATTATAAACTTATTGAGTATGAAAAAATCGACATTTTTAATTATTGCCGCATTTGTTTCAGGCATGTTTTTCACTAACTTATTAAAATCTCAAGAGGAGTCACCAATTAGCGTAAATCTTGATTTGTATAGCCGTTATGTATGGAGAGGAACTGACTTCGGATCTTCACCAAGTTTGCAACCAGGAATTAAATATTCAAAATCTGGATTCACTGCAGGAGTATGGGGAGCATACACCACAAACATTAATAATCCTGCACAAGAAGCAGATATTTATTTGGCTTACACCTTTTTAGATGAAATGCTTAGTTTAACTGTAACTGATTATTTCTTTCCAACAGATGGGGCAGAAAATAGCTACTTTAAATATGATAACACAACAACCCATGTGTTCGAAACATCATTAGCATTTAATGGGACCGAAAAGTTGCCATTAAGTTTTCTAGTTGGGACTTTAGTTTATGGTAATGACAAAGATAGAAACGGTGATAATCGTTTTTCAACTTACTGTGAGATAAAGTATTCGCCAGAAATTAAAGGAATGCCTTTTTCTGTTTTCTGTGGCTTAAATCTTATCGCGCCAGCCGACGAAGACCTAAACCTACCCGTTCCAGTAAATGGGTTTTATGGTAACGAGCTTGGTGTAGTGAACTTTGGTTTTAGTGCAACAAAGAAGATTAAAGTAACTGAAAGTTTCGAAATTCCATTGAATGTATCAGTAATCACAAATCCGATGAAAGGTAATTTATTCCTTGTTGCTGGTTTATCTTTTTAATAGTTGGGTTGTTTTTGTGGACAAATATATTGGAATGTAGATGAAAAGTATTGGACAAGGTTGCTGAGTTACATGCGGCTGTTATTGGTTCTCTTAAATAGAAATACTTACAGTTTCTGCAACTCAGGTATCGGTAATTAAAATCGGATGTTTAAAGTAATAGAATTCAAAACTCTAAACTCCGAACTCCGAACTCCGAACTCCGAACTTCGAACTTCGAACTCCGAACTTCGAACTTCGAACTCCGAACTTCAAGATTAAAATTATTATTAACTAAAAATAGGAGAGAGTATTATGATTTTTAACGCAATTTTTGATGCAGGGAACACAACTTTCATGATCTTGTGTACAAGTCT
>CAZOHR010000033.1:0-18320 GCA_964579045.1 uncultured Bacteroidales bacterium
TAGTATAATTTGTTAATTCACAAAATGATTAATACTATTTTTTTTTGTTTCGACAAAACAAATAATTATAATACACTTTAATCTAAAAAAAATGTAAAAATTCTTTTTAGATGAATTATTTACCATGGCAAACGCATGTAAAAAAAAAAATAGATTTTAAAAATATGGCGACCTTAAAATTAGGTAAATAAGAAACCAATAAGAACTCAATTATTTTATTAAATGTAGAAGGATTAAATCAAGTCATTAAGGGGTACAAGAAAGACTTCGCGATTAAAATATTGAAATTAAAATAAGATTCGTTTGGCCTAACTAATTTAACAAATGCAACTACAAAAAAACAGACATCTGAGATAATCTCAGATGTCTGTTCATGTTTTAAGTTAATTTCGCTAAAATTAGAAAACCAGCTTTACAGTATCCATAGCTATTACCAATTCTTCATTTGTTGTAATTGTCATTATTTTAACCTTAGAATCTGGCAAGCTTAAAGTTTCATCTTTTCCTCTTAAACCGGTATTTAGATCAAAATTAAATTTTATACCAAGATAATCCATATCAGCAAAAACTAATTTTCTGGTATTGCATGAATTTTCTCCAATACCACCAGTCATAATGATAAGATCCACTCCATTCATAACTGCTGCATAAGAGCCAATATATTTTTTAACGCGATGAGCATACATGTCAAGAGTGAGCTTAGCTCTTTCATTACCAGCTTCAGATTCTGATTCTAAATCTCTCATATCTGATGAAATCTCAGAGAAACCGTTAGAACCGCAGTTTTTGTTAATAAAAGAATTTGCTTGAGCTACAGAAAGATTTTCTTTCTCCATAATAAAAAGGAGTGCACCAAGATCAAGATCTCCAGTTCTGGTACCCATCATTAAACCTTCAACTGGTGTAAATCCCATCGAAGTATCCACAGATTTGCCATTTTTAATTGCAGTAATAGATGCACCATTACCAAGATGACAAGTAATGATTTTCTTTTCTTCGATGTTCCAACCTAATAAATTACATGCTTTTTCGGCAACAAATTTATGACTAGTTCCATGAAAACCATAACGACGAATTTTATATTGTTCGTACATTTTATATGGAAGTGGATACATGTATGAGCTTGCTGGCATTGTCTGATGGAATGAAGTATCAAAAACAGCAGTTTGAGGAACATTTGGCAATACATCGAGAATTGCTCTCATGCCTAAAAGATGAGCAGGGTTATGAAGTGGTGCAAGATCGCAAAGAGATTCGATTTTTGCAATTGCATCAGCATCAAGTCTTACACTTTCGGTAAAATGCTCTCCACCATGAGCAACACGATGACCAACAGCCAAAATCTCGTCGAGAGAATTTATCACACCATGGTCTTTGTCGAGTAATGCTTCGAGAACAAGTTTAATTCCAACAGTATGATTTGGCACTGGCTGTTCGGTTTCAAACTTCTCGTCTCTCTCATTTTTGTGACAAAGCACACCTGTTTTCAATCCAATACGTTCAACAATACCTTTTGCTTTTACAACAGGATTATCGCACATATCTAAGAGTTGGTACTTGATTGAAGAACTGCCGCAATTCAGAACTAATACATTCATGTGGTTATTTATTTAAAGTTTAACAATTGGTTTACTTTTTCATTCCTGCTGCCTGATTTGCAGTAATTGCAACTAGGTTTACGATATCACTCACTGAGCAACCTCTAGATAGGTCGTTAATTGGAGCAGCCATTCCTTGTAGAACTGGACCTATAGCTTCGGCATGAGCCATTCTTTGCACAAGTTTATAGGCGATATTTCCAGTTTCTAATGTTGGGAATACAAGTACATTAGCTACACCAGCGATTTTGCTACCTGGAGCTTTCTTCTGTCCGATTTCAGGGATAATGGCAGCATCACTTTGTAATTCGCCTTCAATCATCATATCGGGAGCCATTTCCTTAGCAATTCTTGTAGCTTCAACAACTTTGTCGACCATTTCGTGCTTAGCACTACCCATAGTAGAGAAACTTAGCATTGCGATTCTAGGTTCAAAACCTGCTATTGCTCTGGTAGTATGTCCAGTAGCAACAGCTATTTCGGCTAGTTCGCGAGCAGTAGGATTTGGATGAACGGCACAGTCGGCAAATACCATCAAACCATCTTCACCAAATTCTTTATCTTTTAAAATCATAATAAATGCACCAGAAACCACACTAATTCCAGGAAGTGTTTTTACAATCTGGAATGCAGGACGTAACACATCACCAGTAGCATTATCGGCACCAGCAACTTCGCCATCAGCATCACCAGCTTTTATCATTAACACAGCAAGATACAAAGGATCTTCAGCAAGCTTTGAAGCTTCATCGCGAGTTAAACCTTTCGATTTACGAATTTCAACAAGTAAATCAATATATTCATCTTTCTTTGCATGGCTTAGAGTATTAACAATTTTAGCCTCCCCGATATTCTTCAGGTTGTTTTCCTTTGCCATAGCAGCAATCTGATCAGGGTTTCCAATTAAAATTACCTTTGCCAAACCTTCAGCAATAACCTGATCTGCAGCTTTTAGAGTTCTAATTTCTGTACCTTCTGGCAACACGATTCTCATGCCGTGTTTCTGAGCATTAGCTTTAATTTTACTAACTAAATCCATCTTGTTTTAAAGTTTATGTGTTATAATAAAATGTGTGTCTTCAAAAGTAATAATTCTATTTTAAATTACTTCTACGTTTTACAAAAAAAATTATTTTATTTTCATATTTATCAACTCACGACCCTCCAGCACGCCACGCAACCTATCGCCAACAGCAAGCTTCCCAACGCCTGAAGGAGTTCCAGTATAAATAATATCACCAATTTTCAATGTCATAAATCTAGAAACATACTCAATAATTGCATTTGGTTTAAAAAGCATATCGCTGGTATTCCCTATCTGAACGGGAATGTCATTTTTAAAGAGTGTAAATTCAAGATTTTCGACATCCCAATTTTCTTCTAAAGGAATAAATTCTGAAATTGCTGCCGATCCATCAAAGCATTTCGAAATTTCCCAAGGCAAACCTTTCTCTTTACACTTCATCTGTAAATCTCTTGCTGTAAAATCGATACCCAAACCTACTGCATCGTAATAGCGATGAGCAAATTTTGCTTGAATGTGTTTTCCTAATCTAGAAACTCTTAGAATCAACTCTAATTCATACTGCATATTTTCGGAAAACGAAGGAATAAAAAAATCTTTATTATTTCTTAAGATGCTTGAATCAGGTTTTAGAAACCAAACTGGTTCTGTAGGAATTTCGGAGTGGAGTTCTTCTATGTGCTTTTTATAGTTTTGACCGACACAGATTATTTTCATGAGAGTAATTGCTATTTTTGATAAAGATGACTAAAAAAAGACAGGTTTGAGACCTGTCTTAATTTCTTTTTATTTAACTGCTGGCATTTGTCCTTTAAATATAGGCATCTTTACGATTTTGGCTTTTAGCTTTTTATCGCGAATACCGATATATATTTCAGTTCCTTCTTTCCAGAAACCCTTGGCAACATAAGCCATGCCGATTCCAATTTTCATCATAGGTGACATAGTTCCCGAAGTAACTTCGCCGATTTCATTTCCTGCTTCGTCAAAAACCAAATAATGCTGACGTGGAATACCTCTATCAATCATTTCAAAACCCTTCAACATTTTTGTTGTTCCTTCGTTTTTTAGATTCTCGTGGAATGCTCTTTTGGTGAAGTTATTTCCGTCAACAAATTTGGTAATCCAACCTAGACCAGCTTCGATAGGAGAAGTTGTATCGTTAATATCGTTGCCATAAAGACAGAAACCCATTTCGAGTCTTAAAGTATCTCTAGCACCTAGTCCGATTGACTGTAATCCAAATTCCTTACCAGCTTCAACAACTGCTTTGTACAGTTTTTCAGCATCTTTATTAAGAGCATATATTTCGCAACCACCTGCACCTGTGTAACCTGTTGTAGCAAAAATTATATCATCAATACCAGCAAAAGAAATTTGTTTGCATGTATAATATTCCATATCAATTACATTGGCAGAAGTCAGTTTCTGCATTGCTTTTAGAGCATAAGGTCCTTGAACAGCAAGTTGGCAATAATCTTCAGAAGCATTTCTAATGTCTTTACCTATTTCCAAACCCATTTCTTTAGCTTTAGCACTACACCAAGCCCAATCTTTGTCGATATTTGCTGCATTTACAACCAAAAGATAATTTTGTTCGCCAAAGCGATAAACCAAAAGGTCATCAATAATTCCACCATCATTATTAGGAAAGCAAGAATATTGAACTTTACCATCGAAAAGGTCCGCAACGTTATTTGAAGTAACCGACTGAATAAAATCAAAAGCTTTTGGGCCTTTAACCCAGAATTCGCCCATGTGTGAAACATCAAATAAACCGATTTTCTCGCGGCATGCAAAATGTTCGTCGTTGATACCGGTAAATTCTATAGGCATATTATAACCTGCAAATTCAGCCATACGGGCTCCTAATTCAATGTGAAAATGTGTAAACGCTGTATTTTTCATTATCAGAACAATTAAAATATATATTATGTTAGTGGAAGCAAATGTAATTATTTTTTATTTAACCAAATATGATATTTAGCAATAAAAAAAATATTATTAGTCAATTCATATTGCCAAAAATAAAGAATAGATCAATAATTGGCAAGCTTATCAGGATTGCAACATTGCTTTTGGCAACATCAACAAGAATGGCATACATCTGTTCCAGTAGAGAACATAATAATTATAACCAAGAGCAATATTTTCATAATAATCTGGGCGATTATCCCAATAATACTTTTCTGAGTTAATCGACCAGGCAGACATTCCCAATTTTGATACTAGAAACCATTTTTCTAACAATCTGGCGGTCCGACCATTACCATCACTAAAAGGGTGTATTTTGGCTAACCATATATGAATCATTGAAGCAAAATAAAAAATTTCTTCATGGCTCATTTCCTTACTTAATAACTCGTCAATATCATCGAACAATTTTGTAAATTCTTCTTTAAGAAATTGTGGCTCTACAGCTAAATATACAGGTTTTAAGGTTTTAGAATCTCTCACACCGACTTGCTCTTTTCTTAAAACACCTCTTTCTTTAGCTGGCAATAATGTTGTTGACAAAATTGCATGTGCTTTAAATAAATTTGTTCTATTAAGATTGTTTTCAGAAGCAAATTTATATGCAGCCATAAGAGTTTCGACTTCCTGAACTTCTTTTTTCTTTGGTGAAGATTTCTTGTCACGATTTCTAAAAAAACTATTAGCATCAAGAGTATTGCCTTCAATTTTTGACGAATAAAGAGAAGATGAGATTATGTAATATTCAAAATCCTCTAATGTAAATTGAGATTTTTCTTTTAACTTATTAATAATTTCAACCCAACCAACTTTAACATTATTTGAATATTCTGGAAAATACTCTTCTGATACTAATTTTAAATGCTTCTCCATTTTTAAAATTTATGTTTGGAAAATTATACCAAAAATGATTTAAAACTAATTATATTCTACAAAACTTCTAATTGCAACTTTTTCAGCTAATTTTGGCTGTAAAGATACCAATAAATTATCTAATTGTCAAACATACCTCAAATTGGTCAGCACAAATACAGACATTTTTATAAACAGATTTTACTAAATTTGCACCATCTAAAATTCATTAAAAATATGAAAACTCTCAAATTGATATTGATTCCGTTGCTCAATTTCCTTTTTATGGCGAGTTGTTATTCTCAGCTTTATGAAGCTAGAATTGCTGATGCAGATGGGAGGATTACACAGATCGAAATCCCATATTTCAGAGACATTGTGATTGATAGCAAATCTGGGGATCAGTTAACATCTTGGCCTAAAGCATTTGCAAGTAATGGCAGCTTTAAAAACATGCGCGGAATTTGTTTGCAGGATATTAATAATGACAATAGTGATGATATTATCTTTGCCAGCAATTCTAAGATTTATGCATATTCGGGTGCTGGGGTAAAATATTGGGAGGCACCACTGTTAGGAACGGCTATCTACCCTCCATCTGCAGCGGACATCAACAACGATGGAGACATTGAATTAGTACAAGTTACTGGTGGTTCACCAGCAAATGGACATATTTACATTTTCGATAAAGATGGGAACACTCTACCCGGCTGGCCTGTTAGTTTTAGCAACAATTGGATTATTTGTGCACCTGCTCTAGCCGACCTTAATGGTGATAATCAATATGAGATTTTAGTTGCTGAAAGATTAAATCCTGGTAAACTTCATGTTTTAAAAAATGATGGAACAGAATTCTCTGCAAACTTTCCAGTAAGTCTAGATGCTTATCCAGGAGTT
This sequence comes from uncultured Bacteroidales bacterium, assembly GCA_964579045.1. Taxonomy (GTDB): domain Bacteria; phylum Bacteroidota; class Bacteroidia; order Bacteroidales; family ML635J-15; genus Bact-19. Next base: position 6,346 of record CAZOHR010000033.1, read on the forward strand.
ACACCATCTGTGGCTTTCAGTGCTACTAATAATATGGTCGTCGACAGCATCATAATAATGTGTTCTACAGCTTCGATATTTGCTTTTGACTTCGATGGAAATATAATTGAAGGATTTCCAATCGAAAACCCCAATACCAGCTTCTCATATCAATCGCCTTTGATTTGTGTCGAAAGTCTTTACCCACTGACAAATGAAGATATTGATATTATTGGTGCGGCACATGGCGATTCACCAGAGTTTTATTCAATAAATAAAAATGGTGATTATTCAACAGCCAACTGGCCAAAGCCTACAGCTGACAACTCTTGGACATACAATGCTCCTACTGCAATAGGTTTACATGGGGATTTCGATTTTTATCTCATGTCACAACCTGGGGCAAACGGAGAAGATATTTATCCTACCATACATGCTTTTACTCCAGATGGCGACTATGTAAATGGATTTCCTTACGAAAGAGTTGATGGTTTGGAAGGATTTATATCTGCAATGTATTCTGTTGACCAAAATCTATTGTATATTTTTACTGGTTCGAATATGAAAGATGCATCAGGAAACGGCTATATTCACGCATATTCGGCCAATACCGATTTGAGTAATTTCTCCGAAATGTCTGGCTTTCCGATATTGGTTCAAGGTTTTACTTTTATGAACGGCATAAATCTGGGTGATGTAAATGGAAACGGCAAACTAGATTTAGTCGCTTTAAGTTATGATCTTGATTTTGCGACAACAGATTCAACACATATCAATGTATTTGAACTTGCAGATATTGATTATAATCCAAATTACTGTTATGGAACGTATAAAGGTAATAATCTGCGAAACGGTCTTGTACTTCCTTTCGAATATACAAGTAACAAAGCGAATACCTTGCAAAACGGAAATTTCTCTGTCTATCCCAATCCATGTTTAGACTATTTAGAAGTTGCTGGAGATGGAAAATTTGATGTTGAAGTAATTGATATTTCAGGAAAAATCATTTCGAGTAAAAACAATCAGGAAAATTCTTGTATTTTTAGCCTCGAAAATTTTGCAACAGGCATGTATTTTGTAAACATCCGTGACAACAATAAATTGCAGAGTTTTAGAGTTATTAAAATGTAATTTTAAAGGTTTATGAGTAAAGTAACATTTGTTTTAATTATCTTCTTTCTGAGTGTTTCGGCACTTTCAGCACAAAACGTGGGCACCATGGTTGATGATACAATTGTAAATTATATCGACATCAACAAGAAAAAACAGGGTAAGTGGATTAAATACTATGATAGTGGCCAAGTCCGCTATAAAGGTTATTTTATTAATGATATTCCAAAAGGTACATTTATGTTTTATCATCCAAATGGTAAAGTTAAATCGGTTTTAAATTACGATGATAAAGGTTGTAGTACTGCCGAACTATTCTGGGACAATGGTAAAAGAGCTGCTAAAGGAACGTACGACGAGAATAACGAAAGAGATAAAATATGGTATATCTATTTTGAGGATGAAATATTATCAGCATTTATCACTTACAATCATGGAATTGCTCATGGTATTGTAAAAATGTACTATCCTGGTTCGGGCAAGAAAGTTCTTGAATGTGAATATAAAGATGGCAAGCTTGATGGATATTACAAAAAGTTTTTCGAGAGTGGTATTACAATAGAAGAAGGTCCTTATGTAAAAGGAGCGCGACATGGTTATTGGAAGTTTTACTCTACTGGCGGGATTGTTGAAGAAGAAGGAAATTATGTAAATGGGGAGAGAGACGGCGACTGGCTTGTATATACAAAAGTCCCAACTGGTGACACCATTAATTATCAGATGGGCACACCAGACAATTACGACGAAGTTATGAAAGAATGGCAGGATAAACAAACCTGGGCAAAAGAACACCAAGACCAGTTTAGACAACCCGAAGACTATCTCGATAATCCAATTGATTTTTTCAAACCTAGTACAAATCCAAATACTCAGTTAAAATAAGTTGGCTAAAAAAAGAATTCTACTTGGAATGAGCGGCGGAACAGATAGTTCGGTGGCTGCGCTATTACTACAACAACAGGATTACGAAATTATCGGAATGACATTCCGCTCATACGATGCTATCTCCAAAGCATGTATGGAAAAAGAAACTGGCTGTTGCTCGGTAGATTCCATTTTTGAAGCTAAACGATTAGCTAAAGACTTAGGTTTTGAGCATACCATATTAGATATTAGAGAATATTTTAATGAAATTATCATTAATAATTTCATTAGCGAATATATGTCGGGCCTTACTCCTAACCCATGCGTCCTCTGCAATAAAACCGTGAAGTGGGGAAAGATGATAGAGGAAGCCGACAGATTGGGTTGCGATTATCTGGCAACAGGACATTATGCTCAGATTGGTTTTGAAAATGGCAGATACTTTTTGCGAAAAGGCGCTGATGAAGCCAAAGATCAAACCTATTTTTTATGGACTTTAAGTCAAGAAAATTTAGCTAGAACGATTTTCCCATTAGGCAAACTCACAAAACCTGAAGTACGTGAAATTGCAAGAAAAAACAATTACGAAAAAATTGCCAATAAAAAGGAAAGTCAGGAGATTTGCTTTATTCCAGAAGATGACTATCGAGGTTTTCTAAAAGAAAGACTTCCCGACATTGAACAAAAACCTGGACCAGGAAACTATATAGATATTAATGGTAAAATTATTGGACGACATAAAGGTTTTCCATTTTATACTATTGGTCAGCGCAAGGGTTTAGATATTGCCATGGGTTATCCAGTTTATGTTCTAGAAATAAATCCTGTAACCAATACAATCACTTTGGGCGAGCGTGAGCAACTGCTACAAACCGAAGTCTGGATAAAAGATATAAACCTGATGAAGTACGCTGAGATTACAGGTGAAATAGACGCTGTTTGCAAAATAAGGTATAATAATAAAGGCGAAGATTGTAAAATACAACAGCATGGTGACAAGATAAAAATCACATTCAACACTCCAGTTTCGGCTGTAACTCCTGGTCAATCAGCTGTAATTTATGAAGGAGATGATATTGTTGCTGGTGGGATTATTTTGAAATGAGAATAGTGTAGCAAATGGTTCGCATAGTGTTTCTCACCATGTGTCTAAATGGAGCCGACGTATGGGATTGTGCCATATTTTAAAATTCTAAATAAGAAAACTCAAAGAAACCAGTGCACAACTCACAAAACATTTACGGGCACAATGTCATTAAGTTAAGCCCATTAAACAAAACTTTTTATTTTATACGCCTTTAGTTGTGAAAAAGGTTAATGCCCTACGGGCAAAGAACACATCATATACATACGTTTTTACTGACATTTATGCCCTACGGGCAAAAAAGTTATAGCCCAGCGGGCTTTAACGTCAGTAAAAAGGGCAGCAATCGTGTCTCAACTTTGCCCGTAGGGCATTAACCTTTTGTGATATGCTTAACTTAATAACATAAGTCTCGGGCTGGCGTCCATAGGATTCAGGGTGTGATGGCCAAAAAGCTGATTTATAAATTGCGACACACACCTTTTTCTCTATAGAGAGCCGACTCACGGGATTGTGCCATAGGATTCAGGATCTGATGGCAAAAACAATGATTTCCAATAAATATTTGTAATTATTTAGAAGCTATGTTAAAACTAGATTTCTTTTCTTTAGTTGGTAGTGGTAGTGGGTAGTTGGTAGGGGGTTTGTATAGTCGCTGCCGCTATTTAAATTTCCACATTTGTAACATAAAGCAGAAACTCAAGCTTACAAAAATCCAACTACCTACTTTCAACTACCACTACCAACTATCCCAGAGACCTAAAAAGTTACAAATATTTAAAAGATTATTTTTAATTATCTAAATTATTTGTAAATTTGCTAGATGAGTAAAAAATTGCTTTACATATTATTAGTTGTGCCTGTTTTATTTTTTTCGTGTTCTGACGAAAGCAATAATCCTCCGGAGGTTTTCACAGGCAAGGATTATTTTCCGCTTAAAACTGGGCATACGTTGATTTATAAAGTCACAGAAATTACGATTGACAAGCCTTCGGATTTGTATGATACGAGCATTTATTATTTGAAAGAAGTTGTGGATATTAAGATTCTGGATAACGAAAATGACACAGCATTTAGAGTTGAGAGATACAAAAGGTACTCGGAAACATCAAATTGGGTTATTTCTGATGTTTGGGAATCGAAGCTTTCGGATAATACCGCTGAACGAGTAGAAGAAAACCATAGGTTTGTAAAACTCCGCTTTCCAGTAAAGCAAGATTTAACATGGAATGGCAATCTATTTAACGAAAACGAAAGTCAGGACTACTGGATATCGGCATTAAACGAGACATACACCTTAGAAGCTTTCAGTTTTGACTCCTGTTTAACGGTATTGCAAGATTCATCATCATCACTAATACACAAAGACTTTGCATGTGAGGTATATGCACTACATAAAGGTTTGATTTATAAAGAAAAAACCTATCTCAATTCTCAGGAAGTAATTTTCGAAGTCCCAATCGAAGAACGTGTAACCACTGGCACAATTTATATTCAAGAACTAATTGGAGTTGAGGGATATTTTAGATATTAGTTTGCTGGGGAGGTTGCTTTGCCGCAAAAAAGCGGCTCGCAAAGACCTTGCCTGTTTGGGCTAGGCAAGGTCAAGGGGAGTCGCGCAAGGGGCGAAACAAATCACACAAAAAAATAACAAATAACAAATAACAAATAACAAATAACAAATAACAAAAATCAAAAAACAAACTCCAACTGTTAGCAGTTCCGTCGCGGCAGATTGTGATTTGTTATTTGTAATTTGTAATTTATCCAAAAACTTATTATCTTCGCAATGCACAAAGCAAGATTATGGCAATTTACAACAGAGTTTATACCGACGACCATACACCAGCATTTAGATATTGTATTGCTAGGAATTTTTGTGACATGAGGCAATTGTGCTTCAGAGGGGGGATAACAATCAAGTAACTGACTAAGCAGGAAGGGAAAAATTGAAAGAAAAATTTTGGTAATGAAGGCATTCAACTAAAAATTACTTAAGCGATGAATCGAAATATAATATTAATATTTTTAGTTTTTTTCTTGTTCGCTTGTACGAGCAAACAAGAAAAAGATTCTACGATTCTTAATGAACAAGAAAAGTACGATTTTATTAATAGTATATATCAAGATGAGCTAAATAGAGGAAATGTTTTTTTATACGAAGAACCAATAATTTCAACTTTCCCAAAACTTTCAATTTTAGTGCTAAATAATATTATTTTCAGACAAGAAAAAGACACTATAAATAGAATCCATGAAATATGGAAAGAAGAACTTCTGGACAAAAGGTTTTTATTAATTAAGACTTCTGGCAAATATGAAAATGACACCTTATTTAAAAACTCTCTTATGTTAAGTATTAGCCAGCCAATACAAGACATATCTGGCAAGTTCATCTTAATAACAGAAGAAGAATTTAACTGTGGGTACATAGTTGATAGAAACACTTATATTTACACAAAAGATAGTAAAAACGACTGGAAGATACATTACAGGCTTAACATTGGTAAAGAATATGATGAGTAAAATTCAATAAATTATTAAGTATTACAGGCTCTTATAGCAATATTTTGACAGAAGGTACGATTATAATTTCACCTAAAAATAAAAACAAACTAAAAAACTTATCAACACCACCACCCACCCACATTAAAACCTTGCACAGCAAAACCCTGAAGGTTTTAAGAACCAGCTTTTTTTAGAATGCGCATCCATTATATCTCTACGGTTTTAAGTTACCAGTTTGCCGGGGAGGTTGCTTTGCCGCAAAAATGCGGCTCGCAAAGACCTTGCCTGTCTGGGTTAGGCACGGTCAAGGGGAGTCGCGCAAGGGGCGAAACAAATCACACAAAAAAATAACAAATTACAAAAAGCAAATAACAAAAATCAAATTACAATCCGTCGCGGCAGATTGTGATTTGTCCGCCTCGGCGGATTGTAATTTGTAATTTATCCAAAAACATATTATCTTCGCAGGATAATCACAATATCCGAGGAGATGGAGTGTGTGACGGACCATATATAAAAAGATAAAAATGAAAAAATTATTGACAGTTGCTGTTTTGTTTTGGGCTTTATCGGCATTTGCACAAGTTTCGCCAAACAAATACTATATCGAATTTACCGATAAAAACAACAATTCTTATAGCTTGGATAGACCTGAGGAATTCCTAAGCGAAAGGTCATTACAGCGTCGAGCGAATCAGGAAATAAACCTAGATTTGTCGGATTTACCTGTTACACAAATGTACGTTGATAGTCTCGAAAGCCTTGGTTTGCAGGTACTTAATGTCTCAAAATGGTTTAATTCAGCAACAGTTTATACTGTCGATACCGCTCTCATGGATTCTATTACTTATCTGGGTTTTATTAGCAATACAGCAAAGCATCAGCCACTAAGCGGAAATACCACCAAGGTGCCTGCAAAATATAAAATATCCAGAGAGACAGAACAAGGAATTAAAAAGAATAATTTTTATGATTATGGAACCAGCTCTGATCAAATATTTATGCATAATGGACAGATTTTACATAACGATGGATTTCGTGGTCAAGGAATGTTAATTGCTGTTACCGATGCTGGTTTTATGGGACTTCCAGATCTTCCTGCTTTTGTTAGTTTATATGCCGATAACCGAGTTATAAGCTCACGAAACTTTGTGCATGGTGGTAGTTTTGTAAATGATTATAGCACCCATGGAATGAGAGTTCTTTCAATTATTGCAGGGAACGTTCCTGGAAGCTTGATTGGATCGGCACCAGAGGCAGATTACTTACTGCTTATGTCCGAAGACCCGGCATCTGAGACTCTAATTGAGGAAATTAACTGGATTTCGGCTGCAGAATATGCAGATAGCATGGGCGCAGATGTAATAAATGTTTCGTTGGGATATTTGAATTTTGACACTCCTGAATTTAGCCACAATTATCAACAAATGGACGGTAACACTGCAATGATTAGTATTGCTGCCGAAGTTGCATCCACAAAAGGTATGTTGATAGTTGCTTCTGCAGCAAATAGTGGCGAAGACCTTGTTCACCCTTGGGTAAATGCGCCTGGCGATGCTGACAAAATTCTAACTGCTGGTGCAATATGGTCCGATTTGTCTTATGCTGCTTTTAGTTCAATAGGACCGAGTAGCGATGGCAGAGTAAAACCAGATGTTGTTGCTATGGGCGGTGGCACCACCAATCAGGAACTAGATGGCAGTTTTAGTCAAGGTAATGGAACCTCATTCTCCTCTCCTATTCTTTCGGGACTGGTTGCTTGTTTGTGGCAGAAATTCCCAGACAAAACTAACTTAGAAATTATCGAAGCTGTAAAACAATCATCACATCTTTATAATGAACCAACTAATTATCTTGGATATGGAATTCCTGATTTCGATTTGGCATCAAAGATTCTTTCATCGGAAACTCCATACATTAAAGAAAGCCAAATTAGTATTTTTCCTAACCCATTTACCTCCGATTTCGAAGTTAAGCTAATTAATAATGCTGGCGATTCGGTGCAGATAATAGTTAACGACTTAAACGGGCGAAAGAATTTTCTCTGGATGGAACATACAACCAAAGAAGATAATGCAAAGATTAGAATTGACGATTTACAACGACTCAAACCAGGTATCTACGTTATAACTGTGATAATAAACAATAGCAGATATTCTGAAAAGATAATAAAAAAATAAGCAGATGTCGGTGCCCACTCTTACACTGCTCGAATTAAACAAGTCTATCAGATTAACGCTGGAAGAGAAATTTGATGCTCCTATATGGATAATTGCTGAGATTAATAACATTAACATTCATCGCAGTGGGCATTGTTATCTCGAATTAGTTCAGAAAGCAAAAGACTCCGATAAAATTGTGGCACAAGCACGTGCTACAATCTGGGCTACACAATTCCGATTTATCAGTTCTTATTTTCAATCTGTTACCAACAAATCGCTCGAAAGAGGAATTAATGTCTTGGTAAAAGTTAGTGTCGATTTTCACGAACAGTATGGCATTTCACTGAACATTAGGGATATAGATCCTAATTACACACTTGGTGATTTGGAACGTAGAAAAAAAGAAATAATCGAAAAGCTTATAAACGAAGGCGTTTTCGACATGAATAAATCATTGACACTGCCAACTGTAATTCAACGTCTTGCCGTTATTTCATCTGCTGGGGCTGCTGGATATGAGGACTTTATCAATCAGATTTCGTCAAATAAATATGATTATTCGTTTGCCGTAACACTTTTTGAAGCCGATATGCAGGGCGCAAATACAGAATCGTCGGTAGTAAATGCCTTAAATAATATTTTCGACCGACAGGCAGATTTTGACGTAGTCGTGATAATTCGAGGTGGCGGTTCAAAAAGCGATCTAAGTTATTTCGACAATTACAATATTGCATTTCATGTAACTCAGATTCCATTGCCAGTTTTGTCTGGTATTGGTCACGAACGAGATGAATCGGTAACTGACATGGTTGCTCATACAAAGTTAAAAACACCAACAGCAGTAGCTAATTTTATTGTTGACTACAATTCACTTTTCGAAAACGAATTACTAAGCAACTTTGATGAAATCACAGCTAATGTCAAGGATATCTTAAAAACTGGGGAAATGTATCTTGCAGCAATGAGTTTAAGCATCTACAAGACAAAAGATATACTATCGAAAAGCACTGAGAAATGTAACAGTTTCTTTTACAGACTTAAAAATATCTCGCAGAATAAGTTGAAAGGAGAAAATCTACGACTTGAGAATTCCAAACTTAGAATCGTCAAATTACCTTCTGTGCTTGTCGCAACGCAAAATCAGGAGCTCAACCGAAAAATAGTAAATCTAACTCGGTTAAAAAACTACTATTTTAGCAATCAAGAAATGATGTTAAAGACATTGGAACAAAGAATTAGATTGACCGACCCCGAGAATGTACTAAGAAGAGGTTTTTCGATTACAAAAATAGCAGGAAAGACAGTGTCGTCAAAGACAAAAATTAATATTGACGATGAGATAGAAACGATTATTTACAAAAATAAAATCACCAGTAAAGTTTTGAAAAATGAAAATTCTGAATAATACTAATCAAAATATTTGCTTAAACGGAAGTTTAAAAAGCTTTAAACATACATTTTTCGTTATTTTATTTATGAGTGTTTGCTTTTCGGCAAACGCATGGAAGGCCAGATCGGATACTACCATATATGCAGGAGCCTGGGGAGGCGCAAGCTATGCAAAGATTATGGGATATACGGGTACCACACCTCTAATGGGAAAAGCTTTTGGCTTTCAATTTTGTTTCCAGCCAAACCGTGAGATCAGCTTAAAGACAGGCATTGGTTTTATTCCAAAGGGTTTTACAAAAGACTATGAATACTTTGATATTTACAATAATTCCGTTGGATTTTTCGCAACCAATTATCAGTTTAACTATCTCAATGTGCCAATTGGTTTTTCATATAACTTGGGACGCAACAAGTTCAATGTGTATCTATCACTAGGAATTGATATTGACATATTAATGAAACAGATTACAACAGCGCCATTGCTACCATCTCTGGTGAATGGAAACGAGGTGGTTAACATAAATACTGGGAACACAGATATTTACAAGCTGATAAATTTGGGAATACATGTTGGTGGTGGTGTCGAATACAGAATTAAGCCAAATATCATTGCATTTGCAGATGTTAAGTATATGCACGGACTAAATAATATTCTATCGGTTGAATCTATATATTCGTTAAAACAACGACCAATAGTTGCTGGTATTGGATTTAGGATTGGAATTCCACTTACGACAAGTGTAGAGGGGTAGTTTGTTTTTTGTTGTAACTATTATTTCTCTGGTAAAAGAATGTGGTCGGTGGTCGGTGGTCGGTGACGGTTCCGCCGCGGCGGATCAGAGCAACGCAGCTCAGGCAGCTCAGCCACCTTGTAGCAAACTCGAGATTTTGCCGATTCTGTTCCACCGCAGCGGATGTAGTCGGTTGTCAGTAGTCGGTGTAGATTGTAGTAAACTTGAGATTCTGCTAATTTATTTGAACAGATAGCTGAGTATCCAAAAAAGCGGCAGCGACTATACAAACCCACTACCCACTACCAACTACCACTACCAACTACAAAAAAACTCCAGTTTTAGAAAAATACCTCAATAACTATTTCTTCTTTATCTTCAGTTTTTGTCCAATACTTAAACCCGAAGGATTGGTAATCCCATTTAATTTCATGATATCATCGGCCGTAACACCTGGATATTTCTTCGATATTCCGTATGGTGTGTCACCTGCTTTAACTGTGTAATACTCGTAAGTATTGTCGGTAGTCTCGGTTTTTTTTGTAGTCTGAGTTGTTTGAGTAGTTTGAGTTTTGGGTTTTGTTTCTACACCTGCCAATCGCTGTTTTTCATCAAAACTCAAAGTATTAACATTCTTATAAGTTGTCTCTACTTCCTTTTTCACATAAACTTTAAGCACTTGCCCAATTTTGAGATTTGTTCCACCTAAGCCATTCCATGCCATAAGTTCAGCAACACTTACTCTGTACCATGTAGCAATAAGGCCAAGCATATCGCCAGATTTCACAGAATAATTAAGAACGACAGTTCCCTCTGGTTGCTCAGATGTAACAGCGGCAGCACAAGTTTTTGGCTCAACATACAAATCCGCATTGCGATAGGTATAAATCTTTAGTAAACTGTCGTTCCACTGACGAGCATAAAATTCATCGGGCAGGCGATTAGCATAAAGAAATCTGCTAACATAATAACTATGAGTTATATAATCTTCGATAACCAAACCTGCATGACTAGCAGAATGAATCATTGTAAATGAACCTGGAGTCTTCTCAATTACCATCGCAACATGGCCAATAGAATTATCATAAGCCCCACGAGTTTTAAAATACACTAAATCGCCGGGCTGAACACTATCAACACTAATTCTATCACCCATCATACAAGTTGCACTTGGCACACGAGGAAGTGGAAGGTTAAAATGTCTGTGAATATGATACATGAATCCGCTACAATCAAATCCTGCTGGAGTAATTCCGCCATAGCGATAACCTAGACCAACAAATGTTTTTCCATATTCTATGATTGAGTCAATAAGTATTTCGCGCTGAGATCTTTGGTCATTGATAAACATCTGTCGCACAGAGTCGGGTAATGCATTGTCTGTTTTGAGAGTGTCAACAACACTAGTTTTAGTATTCTCTTGTTGTGACCATGAATAAAATCCAGTAATTACAAACCCTAAAATCAATAATAATTTATAATAATTTATTTTCATTTACCTTTTAATGTTTCTTTTTTAAACCTTGTGGCGAAAAGGTAACGGGTTTTCCAATAATCATATTGTTCTATACTGTTAATCATTACACCTTTACTGGTTGCATGAATCATCTTAAAACCATCACCATCGCGTTCAACTACAAGCGCAACATGTCCAATATCGCCAGAGTTTATATTGCTTCCTTTAAAATAAACCAAATCTCCAGGCCTTATATCTTTGTAATCTACCTTTTCGCTAATTTCTGCCATGTCTGCTGGCATTCGGGGAATAATAATTCCAAAACTTTTAAACAAATACTGCACAAATCCACTACAATCAAAACCTTCTGGTGTTGTTCCACCGTATTTGTAAGTAACACCAACAAATTGTTCAGAGTAGTTTATAACCGAGTCGAGAAGTTTTTGTTCATCTGTAAAAAGAGCTGAATTTGAAGGTTTATCAGCATTTGTGTTAACATCGAGAACCTCTGCATCGTCGTCAACAGAATAAATTACCTCCTCGCTTATAAATGATCGAGTTTTACAAGAAACAACAATCATTAAAACAAGTACTGCAAAAATCCATATTTTTGAGGACAGTCTTTTCATAATTGCAAATTTACAAAAGCAACTAATTAAAAAAAACAGATTAAAACTTTTTTATAAGCA
>CAZOHR010000034.1:0-5186 GCA_964579045.1 uncultured Bacteroidales bacterium
GGAAGTCTGAGTGTTGATATTACAGGTGGGATTCCTTCATACCAAATCGATTGCACATGTGGTGGAATGGTGAACACTGCTTCTACAAGTCACACTTTTAATTCTCTGACCGGTGGCTCGTATTGCATTACAGTTACTGATGGAAATGGTTGTTATGATGTTGCTTGCGAAACAATATTAACTATTTCTCCTCCTATTGCTGATTTTTCGGCAGACCAAACCCTATTGTGCAATGAATTCACCGTAAACTTTACTGATGAGTCTATGTATTTACCAACAAGCTGGGCTTGGGATTTTGGTGATGGAAATACTTCTGATGAACAAAACCCTACTCATATCTACTCTGCTCTTGGCTCATATACTGTTAGCCTTTCTGTTTTAAATGCATTCGGTTCGAACGAAATTGAGTTCGAAAACTTTATTGTTATAAGCGAAAATCCTGTCATTAGCTATGAAACAGTTCCAGCAAGTGCTGAAGAGCCTTTCGGAGGCGAAATTTCTGCAACAGTTACAGGAGGTTCGGAACCTTACACAATAGAGTGGGGACATGATTCAGAGGAAACATCTTTAAATCTCACTGGTCTTGAAGGGGGAGATTATTATCTAACAGTAACTGAATCTGAAGGATGTCAGTCTTCCACCACAATATTAGTTGATTTTCTTATGACCCTTGCAGAAAGCAACGGTTCATTCAAAATTTATCCTAATCCTGCAAGTAATGTGTTAATTATCGAATTTGAAAACGAATTTGCAGAAAGCATTGAGATTGTGAATGTTTTAGGGGAATGCGTTTATTCACAACAGATAAAAGAAAAGAATCCAGTCATTAATATTGAAAGTTTTGCACCTGGATCGTATTTTATAAATCTGAGATTTGCCGATTCGGTAACAACACATAAAATTGTGGTGAAATAATATTTTTACAAAGAGACCGGTTAAATCCGGTCTTTTTTTGTTTTAATACGATTTAATAGCACAAACCAAAATCTTTTTTACATTACATTAATAAAAATAATGAACGGAAAAAATATTGTCCGTCTGCTTAAATAAAAGTGCTATAGCGAATTCAGACTACAACACTGCGTATCTATTTCTAGTTCTCTCTGCTCAGATAATCGTCATACTCCGTTTCGAACCGATGTTTGTGCTTTAATTCTTCCTGCGCCAATGAGCCAAAAAGAGTAGAGTATGCAGGATCTTCTATCGAGGCACTAAGTTTTTTGTACAAGTCATATGCTGCTTTTTCTCTGCGCATCGCGAGTACCAGTGCTTCTGGATAAGTAATTTTTTCATTATCTCTCTCTTGTGGAATTAAGTAATCTGCAATTTTTATATCTGCAATTTTTGATGGAGATATTTCAAAACTTCCTTCGCGTTTTACTTTTTGTAGAAATGTTTTATGTCCCATTTCTTCTTTGGCAAACTGAATAAATATATCTCTCATTTCGGTGTTGCTGACATCTGAAGATAATCTTGTGTAAAAATCTACTGCCCCCTGCTCCCTAGCAATGGCAAAGTCGAGAATGTCGTTAATGTTGGTGAATTCTTTCATACTATTCTTTTTTTAAACCTATGATTATTAGTTGATACCTAAAATTCAAAAATACTATTAATCTTTTTGATAATCACATCACAATCATGATTAAAATATACTGCATGTGAATCTACTTCCATATTTATCAATTCAGGCTTATACTCTAGAACTTCTGATAAAATATTGGATATTTCATCAAATACAACATTTGAATCGGCAGATTGTTCAACACCAAAAGCTTTAAATAATCCTGATATCTGCTCCAGATTGTCGAGACTTGTTTTCGCTTGCTGTGCTTTTTCAAATTGTTGAATGTACTTCTGTGTATTAGTAATGCTACCACCTTTTTCGAAATGGAAGACTGCTGGCAAGATTACAAATATTCAGACATAGAAACAAGAGTAAAATATTTTTTATTTTTACTCTTGTTTCATTCTGGATTTAAGTATCAGTATTATTTGATTCCTTCATTCAATTTTAAAATAGTGGCTTTTGCATCACCATAAAGCATATCTGTATTTTCTTTATAAAACAATGGATTTTCAACACCGGCATAACCAACTGCCATAGAGCGTTTCATTACAATAACTCTTTTGGCTTTCCATACTTCAACTACAGGCATTCCATAAATAGGACTTGACATATCTTCCTGAGCTCCTGGATTTACTGTATCATTAGCACCGATAACCATTGCTACATCTGTTTCAGGAAGATCTGGATTGATTTCATCCATTTCAAGTACAATATCATAAGGCACATTAGCTTCGGCAAGTAACACGTTCATGTGACCAGGCAGACGACCAGCTACAGGGTGAATGGCAAATCTCACATTTTTTCCTTGTTTTTTAAGTTTTTCAACCATTTCAAAAACTGGGTACTGAGCTTTAGCAACAGCCATTCCATAACCAGGAACAATAATTACTGACTGAGCATCATTGAGGATTTCACATGCTTCTTCAAAATTAACTGATTTTACTGTACCTTCTAATTTTTTACCTGTTTTAACTTCCTGTCCGAAACCACCGGAAATAACTGAAAAGAAAGACCTGTTCATAGCGTTACACATGATAATAGAGAGTATAGCACCGGAACTACCTACTAAAGCACCAATAACAATAAGTAAGTCATTTCCCAGCATAAAGCCTGAGGCCGCTGCGGTCCATCCAGATAATGAATTAAGCATGGAAATTACAACCGGCATATCAGCACCGCCGATGGCCATAACCATCATGATTCCGAAGAAACAAGCAATCCCAGTCATAATAAACAGATAAAGCATTGCATTGTCGCCATTATCTTGCATAAACAATACACAGAGTACAATAACAGCTACTACCAGTACAACATTTAAAATGTCTTTTCCTTTAAAAGCAAAAGGTTTACTGCTGATTTTTTCAGTAAGTTTTCCCCAGGCGATTATAGAACCCGTAAAAGTAATTGCTCCAATTAATATGCCTATATAAACCTCTACCATATGTATGGATTTCTCTGCTCCTACTAAGCTAATACTATGTGGATCTATAAATGTGCTAAATCCAACCAAAACAGCTGCTAATCCAACAAAGCTATGAAGTAAGGCAATAAGCTCAGGCATAGCTGTCATTTCCACTTTGCGGGCGACAACAATACCGATAATTGAAGCAACAACCATTGCAATAATAATATAAACATAGCCATTAATATTTTCACCTAGAAGCGTTGATAAAATAGCTATTATCATACCTATTATGCCATAAATAACACCTTTTTTTGCAGTTTCCTGAGAAGATAATCCCGATAAACTTAAAATAAATAAAATAGAAGCAAATACATAAGCCGCTATTTGAACTTGTAGTGATATCATAATTTATTATTTTTTAAACATGTTTAACATTCTATACGTAACCACAAAGCCGCCCATAATATTTATGGTAGCAATCAAAACAGCTATAAATGCTAGAATAGTTCTCGGATCTGAAAAATCACTCTGTATTTGCAATAAGCCACCAATTATTATGATACCGCTGATAGCATTAGTAACTGACATTAGCGGTGTATGTAATGCATGAGTAACATTCCATATTACATTCCATCCGACAAAAACAGCTAGAACAAATGCTATTACATGAGGCATAAAGCTAGGAGGTGCTACTAAACCTAACAAATATAATATAATACCCATTACTGCCAGTGAAATAATATTTGAGACAACGGCTTTCTTTATCTTCTTAGCTTTCATCAAAGCTACATCTTCTGCCGATGGTTTTGTAGTTTCTGTTTGTGTCTGAGCCGTAACTGCAAGTGGTTCAGGAGGCCAATTGATTTTTCCTTCAAAGGTTACCATGGCGCGTTTAACAACATCATCACTGAAGTCTATTTTGAAATTTTCTGCTTTTCCCATATCATCAAGCAAGTGGCACATGTTATTGCCATAAAGGAAACTAGCTTGTGAAGGCAATGTATCTACTTTTCCTACAATTGTAACACCATTTTCAGTGGTAAAAATTTCATCTTTTTTTGTAAATACGCAATTACCACCAGTTGAAGCTGCCAAGTCAACAATTACAGAACCTGGTTTCATTGCTTTTACATGATAATCAAGGATCAGTTTTGGAGCTTCCCTTCCAGGAATCTGAGCTGTTGTAATTATTATATCTACTTCTTCAGCTTGTTTTAAAAATAAAGCCATTTCTGCATCTATAAATGCCTGGCTCATCGTTTTACTGTAACCTGATGCTGTTGAACCATCTTCGTCAATATCAACAGTAATGAACTGTGCACCCATTGACTGAATTTGCTCAGCAGTTTCTTTGCGGGTATCAAAAGCTCTTACAATAGCACCCAGAGATTTTGCTGTTCCAATAGCAGCTAAACCTGCAACACCAGTACCTATAACAAGTACTTTAGCTGGGTCTACCTTACCTGCTGCGGTTATTTGACCATTTAAAAAACGTCCAAAATGATTGGCTGCTTCAATTACTGCTCTATATCCAGCAATATTAGCCATAGAAGAGAGTACATCCATTTTTTGTGCTCTAGAAATTCTAGGAATAGCATCCATTGCAATGGCATTAACACCAGCATCGGCTAGTTTTTTAAGCAAAGCCTGATTCTGAGCAGGATACAAGTAACTTAAAATTACTGTTCCTTTTTTCATCAAATCAACCTCTTGTTCTGTCGGTGGCTGAACTTTCAGAATAATATCGGATTGTAAATACAGTTCTGAAGCTGATCTAATTACTGTTGCGCCCGCAGTTACAAACTCGTCATCAGAAATCTTTGCTTTCAATCCACATCCGGATTCAACCAAAACTTCAAAGCCTTGTTTTTTTAAGCGGATTACAGTTTTTTGTGTTGCAGCAACTCTTAGTTCATTCGGCTGCACCTCTTTTGGAATTCCTACTTTCATATTATTATTTAATTAGTTTAAATAAAAAAAATAAATAAAACTCTAAAATATTTAAACCAACTACTAAAGACATTCTCCGCAATTTTTCTGCTTGCGATTTGAATTTTTAATACAGGTTTAAAAATCACTAATACCCAAATTAGATTTATATAACTCGCAAATATATGTTTTTATATTAACAATAATAATCCACAATAAAAATCATTATAAAATTAATTAATACACCTATTTCGTTAATTTATTTTAAGTGAAATTCTCACAGCA
>CAZOHR010000034.1:5286-9532 GCA_964579045.1 uncultured Bacteroidales bacterium
AAATTAATTAATACACCTATTTCGTTAATTTATTTTAAGTGAAATTCTCACAGCAGCACTCCCATTTTGTTTAACATAACCATCTTTATCAATCGTAATAACTGGCGCTAATGAACAGCAATCAAGACATTCAAAAGATTAGAGTGTAATTAAACCGTCTGGGGTAGTTACGCTGTCATTAATTTCAAGTGCTTCGCTGTTTTGTTCAATTTGTTCTTTTTTTGTAAGATTCTTTCTATTTGCATTTCCAAAAAAATTAAAATTGATGTATAAGCTAACACTATTTTATATTCCTGCTAAATCATCAAGAAATAAAATATAAAGGGTGTATAAAAGTTCACTAGTATTACTTGTTGGATAACAAAATAAACCCAAACATTTTTACACATTTAAAATTTAAATGTTACGGTCCAACAAAGTAAACTTTTGTTACAGTGAACTATTTATACAACCTTTAAAAATCAATACTGTTTATACCAAACCTTGAGCAAGCATAGCTTCGGCAACTTTTACAAAACCACCGATATTAGCACCATCAACATAATTGATAAAATCACCTTTTTTACCGTATTTAACGCAAGTTTGGTGAATACTTACCATGATACCATGCAATTTAGCATCTACTTCTTCTCTGCTCCAGCTGTAACGCATAGAGTTCTGAGACATTTCGAGACCTGAAGTAGCTACACCACCTGCGTTAGCTGCTTTACCAGGGCCGAATAAAATTTTGTGCTCGATGTAAAGTTCCACTGCGTCAGGAGTACTTGGCATGTTTGCTCCTTCAGAAACACAGAAGCAACCATTAGCGATAAGGGTTTTTGCATCAGCAAGTTCTATCTCATTCTGAGTAGCACAAGGTAATGCAACATCACATTTAATACCCCAAGGAGTTTTACCTTCGTAATATTCGCAACCGTATTTTTCTGCATAATCTTTAATACGTCCGCGTTTTACATTCTTTAATTCCATGATGTAAGCAAGTTTTTTTGAATCGATACCTGCTGGGTCATAGATAAAACCTGATGAATCAGATAGTGTAACAACCTTACCACCTAATTCAGTTACTTTTTCGGTAGCGTATTGAGAAACGTTACCAGAACCTGAGATAACTACTGTTTTACCGTGGAAAGATTCTCCGCGAGTTTTCAGCATTTCTTCAGCAAAATAAGTAGCTCCGTAGCCAGTAGCTTCTGGACGAATCAAAGAACCTCCCCATGTAAGACCTTTTCCTGTCAAAACACCGGTAAATTCGTTTCTAATTCTCTTGTACTGACCAAACATGTATCCGATTTCGCGACCACCAACTCCAATATCTCCAGCTGGAACATCTGTATCAGGTCCGATGTGACGTTGTAACTCTAGCATAAAGCTCTGACAGAATTTCATTACTTCGTTGTCAGACTTGCCTTTAGGATCGAAATCAGATCCACCTTTACCACCACCCATAGGAAGAGTAGTGAGTGAGTTTTTGAATACCTGCTCAAAAGCTAAGAATTTTAAAATACCAAGGTTTACTGTTGGGTGAAATCTTAAACCTCCTTTATAAGGACCGATTGCTGAGTTCATCTCAATTCTGAAACCTCTGTTGATTTGTTGATTCCCCTTGTCATCCAACCATGCTACGCGGAACATAATAACTCTTTCCGGTTCTACAATTCTTTCTAGAATTCCATTGTATCTCGGATTTTCTTCAATAAATGGTAATAATGACTCTACTACCTCTCTCACCGCCTGGTGAAACTCTTTCTCACTAGGATTTTTGGCAATAACATTTGCCATGAATTGTTCAACTTTTGCACTCATCGTACTTACAGTTTAAATTAATAAAGTGTTTAATTATTTTTTTACGCATTACAATAATAAACAAAATTCTTTTTCCTACGAACAGCAAGTACAATGTTATAAAACAGCATTTATTAAGTTTAGACAGACTCTAAATAAAAGTCTATGATATTTCTACGAAATCACATTTTGGATGAATGAAAAATTGCCTGTTTTTACTTTAAAATCTTATTGAATTATCGTAAAACTTTATGAAAAAAAAAGAATTAAGATGAAGTACTTCGTATTCTTAGCGTGGTCAATGTGCAATATATTTATAAGTATATTGTTGGGAAAGTTTTAGCTTATCAAACCGAAATCAACTTTTCCTTTGTTCATTTCTTTAATATTTAAAGACATTATATGATGCTCTTCCTTTACAAGTTGAGGATCTACACTAAGGATTGATGCTGAAACATCCTTAACGTATTGAATTAATTGACCATCTTGGCTAAGGTTTGCCATTTTAAGATTAAAAGCAAAACCACTTTGCTGTTTACCTTCGAGATCTCCTGGTCCGCGCAACTTAAGGTCAGTTTCTGCTATTTCGAAACCATCATTACTATTTACCATTGTCATTATTCGGTTATATGCATTTTCAGAGAGTTTTTCGCCAGTCATAAGCAAACAATACGACTGATCCGAGC
The DNA here is from genome assembly GCA_964579045.1 of uncultured Bacteroidales bacterium. GTDB lineage: Bacteria > Bacteroidota > Bacteroidia > Bacteroidales > ML635J-15 > Bact-19. Next base: position 7,755 of record CAZOHR010000034.1, read on the forward strand.
CACGACCAACACGACCTCGCAGTTGATGTAGCTGCGACAAACCAAATCTTTCGGCACTCTCTATAACCATTACACTAGCATTGGGCACATCAACCCCAACCTCAATTACAGTAGTTGCAATCATTATTTGGGTGATTTTGTCTGTAAACATTTTCATTGCAAACTCTTTCTCGGCAGGTTTCATGCGACCATGTACCACCGAGATTTGATATTTTGGTTTTGGGAATGCTCTACTAAAACCCTCAACACCATCTTCCAGATCTTTATAGTCCATACTCTCGGATTCGCTAATTAGCGGAAAAACCACATAAATTTGACGGCCAAGTTCGATTTGTTTTTTTATAAAGCCGAATACTCGCAGAACATCTCTGTCTTTAAAATGTCGTGTAATAATCTTTGTTCTGCCTGGAGGTAATTCATCAATAACCGACACATCAAGGTCACCATAAAGTGTCATAGCCAAGGTTCTTGGAATTGGTGTAGCTGTCATGATAAGAATATGCGGAGGAGAGTCGTTTTTCTCCCATAATTTTGCTCTTTGTTCAACTCCAAAACGGTGTTGCTCATCAATAATCACAAGACCTAGATTTTTAAACGCAACTTTGTCTTCGATTAAGGCATGTGTACCTATTAATATATTTAACTGACCAGATACCAATCCCTCGTGAATTGCTGTTCTATCTTTCTTCTTGACAGAGCCAGTAAGTAGATCAACTTTTATATTTAGCCCAGCAAGAAAATTGCTAACAGATCGAAAATGCTGTTGGGCAAGAATCTCAGTAGGTGCCATTATACACGCCTGATAGCCATTGTCCACAGCCATAAGCATAGTAAGCAGTGCAACTAAAGTTTTTCCACTACCAACATCTCCCTGAAGTAGCCTGTTCATCTGTTTTCCACCACCGAGATCTGTTCTTATTTCTCTTAAGACCCTAGTTTGTGCATTAGTAAGTTTAAATGGAATCTTCTTAAAAAAACACTCTTTTATCAAATTGTCTCGATTCTTATCGAACACAAATCCTACCGAACTTTGCTTACGATTTAGTTTTATCTGTTGCAGATTGAGTTGAATATAAAACAACTCCTCAAACTTGATACGATACTGTGCCGAGGAAAGCTCTTTTGTATCACTCGGAAAATGCAATTGATTCAAAGTATCCTCGATACCTTTTAGTTTATATTTTTCTCTGAACCACAATGGCAAGCTCTCAGGGATTTTCCCTTTAAGCTGCTTCAAAAGTGTATCACAGAGTTTTTGTATAGTTTTGGAATTAATAAAATTCTGCTTAAGCTTTTCGGTAGTACTGTATTGTGGATAAAGATTATTTACTAATTGCTTCTGCCATTTTTCGTACTCCTCAATATCGGGATGAACAATATTTATTCTGTTTCCAAATGCTTTTGGTTTGCCAAATATCACATACTCCTTATCTTTTGTTATGGAATCTTTTATCCAACTTATTCCCTGAAACCAAACAACCTCAACAACTCCTGTTTGGTCTCCAAAATATCCCGTTAGCTTTTTTGAATTTCTGCTAATCGATGTTAACTCGAAATGTGTGAATTTTCCTTTTATCTGAATGTAGGGCAAGTCTTTATTTAGTTCCTCAATTTTGTAAAACTTACTGCGGTCGATATAGCGGTATGGAAATGTGTATAACAAATCTCCCCAGGTCGTTAAATTAAGTTCTTCCTTAAAAAGCAATGCTCTTTTGGGTCCGACTCCAGTTAAATATGTAAGTTCATTGTCGAGGATATTCATCTGCTTATTATATCGA
>CAZOHR010000034.1:9632-18011 GCA_964579045.1 uncultured Bacteroidales bacterium
ATGACTATCTGTTAAACATTGATATCTCGTCCTACACAGTAAATTATGGAAATGAGTACCGATTAAAAATGCTTGCATCAACAGAAAAGATCAGTATGACTGATTTTGGTGCAGGTTCGCAAAAAATGAAAAGCAATCAACGGAATGTTTCTGATGTGGCAAAAATCTCTGGTTCTATTCCAGAATGTGGAATGTTTTATCAAAAGCTTATTCAACATTTTAATCTTACCGAAATTCTTGAAATGGGAACCTCTGTGGGTATTGGCACAGTATATCTTTCAACCGCTTCTAAAACTATTCAGGTAACTGGCATTGAAGCGTGCCCACAAACCTATTTATTTCTAAAAGAGAATCTTATTGCAGAAGGTATATCAAACGTAACCCTAATTAATAAAGATTTTGACAGTGTCTTTGCGGAAGGAACTTTAGGTGAAAAAAAGTTCGATTTTGTGTTTATCGACGGCAATCATAATGGAGAAAGTCTCTTAAAATATTATAAAATTTTACAAAAGAAATATCTACAATCAAAATACGTTATTATCATCGATGATATAAACTGGACACAGGATATGTACAAAGCTTGGAAGTTAATTTGCGAAATGGATCATTCTAAAACTTATTTGAATTTATTTAGACTTGGAGTTGTTTTTTCTGGGTTTGAGCTTCCTGCTGGCAATTTTCCTATAAATTTTGTTAACAATCAGTCAATCTGATTAATAATGTTTATTTTTAGACTTGAAAAAATAGTAAAGTGAAAAAAGTTATAGAATTAGAAAATATTGTCAAGAATTATTATGTCGGAGCAATTACCGTAGAAGCTCTTCGTACTGTAAATTTGACAATTGGATTAAATGAATATGTTGCCATAATGGGTCCTTCTGGCAGCGGGAAATCTACATTAATGAATATAATTGGCTGCCTCGACACAATAACTAACGGCAGATATATTTTAAATGGTACAGATGTGAGTTTTATGACAGACAATGAGCTCGCTACTACAAGAAATAAGGAAATTGGATTTGTGTTTCAGACATTCAACTTATTGCCACGATATACCGCATTTGAAAATGTAATGTTACCTCTAGTTTATGCTGGAATGCCAACCAAACAAAGAATCGAAAGAACCGAAAAGGTAATTGAAGAAGTCGGATTGTCGGACAGAGCACAACACAGACCAAACGAACTATCTGGAGGTCAAAGGCAACGTGTTGCTGTTGCAAGAGCATTAGTAAACAATCCTTCCATTATTTTGGCAGATGAGCCAACTGGAAATCTTGACACTAAGACTTCTATTGAAATTATGGGATTGTTTGAAGAGATTTATAAACAAGGCAACACAATAGTTGTTGTTACACATGAAGAAGATATTGCCCGTCATGCACGAAGAATTGTAAGATTACGAGATGGGATAATAGAATCTGACATAATAAACGAGCATCCGGCTATGGGATAATTGTAAAAATAATTTTTTATATTATCTTATTAAACAACAGGTATTTCAAAAATAAAAACAAATGAAAGTTTACACAAAAACTGGAGATAAAGGAGAAACATCTTTACTTGGAGGTAAAAGAGTGAGAAAAGATAATATTCGTCTCGAGGCATACGGAACAATTGACGAATTGAATTCCTTTATAGGTATGATTCGTAACTTCCCTATTGATGATTATGATAAAAATCTCCTCGCATTTATTCAGAACAAATTGTTTGACATAGGATCTTTACTTGCTGCCGAAGTGGATGGGGCAGAATATCCGCTACCAAAATTAAATGAAATAACTAAAAATGAAATAAGTGTCCTTGAGCAATCAATCGACAGATTTGACAGCAATCTCTCCGAATTAAAGAACTTTATTATTCCTGCAGGTAGCGAAATTATCAGCTGGTGTAATATTTCAAGAACAGTTTGTCGAAGAGCCGAAAGACGAATAATCTCCATCGAAGATAAGGACGACAAATACCTACAAATAATTGTTTTTATCAATAGACTTTCCGATTTACTATTCATAATGGGCCGTAAATATGCGAAAGATTTTAATATTGAAGAAATTTTGTGGAATAATGACTTATAATTCAATTTTTTTTATTTATTTCGCAAACCAAATTTAAAAATGTTTAACCTCAAACAAAAACTATATGTATTGGACACTAGAATTAGCATCGAAGCTTGAAGATGCTCCTTGGCCAGCTACTAAAGATGAGTTGATAGACTTTGCTATTCGCTCAGGAGCACCAATGGAAGTCATCGAAAATCTTCAGGAAATCGAGGACGAAGGAGATATCTACGAAAGTATCGAAGATATTTGGCCTGATTATCCTAGTAAAGACGATTTCTTCTTTAATGAAGACGAGTATTAATACCAATTAAAATTTACTAGAGGGTTAATGCCCTCTTTTTTTTTCAAAACAGAAATTGTTAAAGTACATATTTGCAATAATTGCAGTTGGAATCACAAATGCTGATGTTAAGAAAGCTATACTTCAGATTATCACCCAAAGGAAGACGAATTGCCAGAAGACTTTATTTTCTGCCACAAGATATCATTACTCGGCTGTTCCGAAAATCAGATAACTTGATTCCACCTAAAGGGATGACTTTTGTTGGTAGCGGCAATTTTAAATTAATCGGCGACAAGTTTTTTAATCATATACAAGAAACAACAAATATTTCTCCTGATATTAGCATACTTGATGTAGGTTGTGGTATTGGCAGAATTGCACGTCCTTTTGCCGACTTTCTGAGTAACAAAGGTGTATATGTTGGTTTTGACATTATTGATTACGGAATAAATTGGTGCAAGAAACGATATAAAAAATATTCTAACTTTAGCTTTGACTACTTTCCTTTGATTAACGATTTATATAATTTAGAAGCCGACAAAAATGCCAAAGATTTTGAGTTCCCTTATTTGAAAGATAAATTCGATTTGGTAATTATTATTTCTGTATTTACACATATGCAGAAAAATGAAATCGAAAACTATTTCAAACAAATAAACAAAGTTCTTAAACCTGGTGGTTATTGTTACATTTCGTTTTTCTTGCTAAATCCTGGCCAAAAATCAGATTTTTTTAGTCATGAATTTGGAGACTACTACCTACACGACTTAAAAGTAAAAGATGCAAATGTTGCTTATGATACTGACTTTGTATTAAAAATTGCCAATGAGTCTGGATTAAGTTTGTACAGAAAATTTGAAGGTTGGTGGAAAACTACATATAAATCTAATGCCGTTGATTTTCAGGATGTAATAATTTTCAAAAAAAGATAATTTCTTTGAACTTAGTAAGTTAATATCTGTTTCAATAAAATAACTAAAATTCAAATAATGAACCTAACAGAAAAACCGCTTAATCAGAGCTTCCACCTCGAAGGGGTAAAGCATATTTCACCAAAAGAAGCATTTGAATTAATATCAGATGACAAAGTCTTTTTTATTGATGTGCGCGAAGAAGAAGAATTCAGAAGAGAGTATTTTGATTTTGACAATGTGTTCTTTCACCCAATGTCGTTAATAATGGATAGACTTCAGTATATTCCAAAGAATATTCCGCTTGTTATTGTTTGTAACGAAGGAGTGAGAAGCACAAAAGTTGCAAATCTTCTACGCATAAATGGATTTGAAGAAGTGGCTAACCTAGATGGAGGCATTTATTCTTGGAAAGAAGCTGGCTTCCCAATGGTAGAAAGTGGATTAAACGACATTGAATGTGGAACTGAGTCTTGCAACACTAATTCTTGTGGTTGCGGATGTAATGGATGTGGATAATTTTGAAGAAACAAAAAATTCCCAGCTTCTTAAATCAGAGGCTGGGAATTTTATTATATGCTTATTTGTCTAGTTTTGCGCGCCCTTATCTCGATCCCTTTTTGAACTTAGGTGAACGATAATTGATTTAAGTATTGCAATGCCATCTGTATTTCTCAATTCTGGATCAGCAGCTCGTTCGGGATGTGGCATCATACCAAAAACGTTTTTACCCTCGTTGCAAACTCCTGCAATATTCATGAGCGACCCATTAGGATTGCTTTTTTCGCTTAAATTTCCATTCTCATCGCAATATCTCCAAATAATCTGTTCGTTAAGAATCATTTCTTTTAGAGTTTCTTCTGGTGCATAATATCTACCTTCGCCATGTGCGATTGGAATTTTCAGAGGTTTATCCTTGGCTACGAACTGAGTCATTGCAGAATCTGCATTTTCTGCTTTAATAAACTGATTTTTACAAATAAACTTCTGATTATCGTTATGTAATAATGCTCCTGGGAGTAATCCAGCTTCACACAAAATTTGGAATCCATTGCAAACGCCAAAAACAAATCCTCCTTTACCTGCAAATTCAACAACTTTCTCCATAATAGGCGAAAACCTTGCAATTGCACCAGACCGAAGATAATCGCCATACGAAAAGCCACCAGGTACTGCAATAGCATCGCAATTTTGAAGGTCGGTATCTTTGTGCCATAACTCAACAACTTCTTGCCTTAAGATATCTCTCAAAGCATAAATCATATCGTGATCACAATTTGAACCAGGGAAAATTATTACACCAAATTTCATATAAATCGTTTTTAATTCTGTCCAAAGATAGAACTATTGCAAAAAATATCGAAATAATATTTTAAAAAATAGTAAACACTTTGTTATAAATGAATGATTACAAAAAAACCGGCAATTTTGCCGGTCAAATACTATTTAATTTTTGAAGCTTCTCCTTTAAGTTTATCGAAGGCTCCCTGCTGATCTTTTACAACCGTAGCTTGTTCTTCGATACTCTTTGTAAGATTCTCTATCTCTTTTTCGTTTTCCTCAATTTTCTTTTTGTAATCCTCATTGTCTTTTACCAAGCCTTCTTTAGTGCTTATAGTTTTTTCATAATCCTTAACTATATCATTAAGTTTTTTCTCCTCATCTTTTAGAAAATCAGCATAAGCCTTTTCTGTTATGCTTAAAGCAAACTGGCGCATAATTTCTTGAGCTCTTGTAAATTGCTCGGGATGCATTGATGAAGATAAATATGCACCTCCAAGATCAAAGGCAATTACTACTTCAACAGCCCCGTCTTTTCCTTCTGTAACCGTAGCATAAGCATCGATTGCGTTATTGCTAATACTAGTTATTATCATATCATCGCCAAAAATTACATCTTTTTTTGAAGAGGTTTTTCCTTTGTAATCTTTTAATAGGTTATTCAATTCTTTTTCAACAGTTTTTACATCGCTATAATAAACAGTCGTTGTAATGCCATTGTGATTTTCTTTTCCAAATTTTCCAGATGTTTCTTTTGCTTCAATTTTTTGAGAATAAACACCTGCGGCAATTAAAGCAAAGGCAAATATTAAAACTAGTTTTTTCATAATAAGATATTTAAAAGTTTAGTATTAGATTTCTTCTTCTATGCAAAGATAATAAAAGTTTTTACAAATGATAACCATTGTAAATATGTAATAGCCGATAAATTTGACTCTACCCCGAACGGCTTTAGCCCTCACAAAGTAATTTAGTGGGTGAAAATCATGTTTAAACCCCTCACACCCCTTTATCTAAAGTGAGCCAACGCACAATGAATACAGGATTCACAGTGTGCAGGCTTCCTTTCCTGTATTGAGCCTATCGAAATAAGGAAAACAAGGGTGCGTAGGGCAACATAATAACAAGTTTAAAATTCTAGTGATTATTATACACAAGCTTTTCTTATTTTTGTAAAAAAAAACGATGAATTGCCCCCTCTGCCATAGCACCGATACAGAACAGCAAATAATTGCTGGGGGAAAGTCCTATTCCCTCTGCCAAAACTGCAAACTTATTTTTCTAGAGGAAAAATTTCGGTTAAATGCAACAGAGGAAAAAAAACGATATTCCTATCATCAAAATAATATTGATGATGAAGGATATGTGAAGTTTTTAAGTCAAATAATAAACCCAGTAGTTAAAAAAATTAAGGCTAACTCTCGCGGTCTTGATTATGGCTGCGGACCAGATCCTGTACTATCAAAACTAGTTAACAATTTGGGTTTTGCTTGCGATTTTTACGACCCCTATTTTTGGCCAGAGCTTGACAAAAGCAAAAAATTTGACTTTATCTTTGCGACTGAGTGCTTCGAACACTTTTTTTCTCCTTCTACAGAACTTGAAACAATAAACAGCATTTTAAAGTCTGGTGGCATACTCGCAATCATGACCGAATTTTGGTCGGATATCGACAATTTTTCTAACTGGTATTATATCAAAGACCCTACTCATGTGTGCTTTTATCACAAAGAAAGTTTAGATTATATTGCACATCTCTTAAATTTAAAAATTGTTTATTTTGATAACAAAAGAGTAGTATTGATGCAATAATAAAGATAGTTGAATTAAATCAGACTTTCAGCCTGATTTTAAAACCACATATTTATTTCATGGTTAATACAATAAAAACACTAATGCATTATTTTGCACAATAAGGCTGAAAGCCTTATTTAATTCAAGCCCAAGCAGAGCTTGGGCTTATTATACAAAATACCGCTTTCGCCCTGACAGGGCAGCTTATACCAATTGTAATTATAAAACAGTCCATTGAGACGGAGTTCTTGAGAAACGAATGTTTTATAATTTTACAATGGTTAATACCGATGATAAATATGTTTAGTCAAACGACGAAGTCCTCAGCGCGATGCGGTGAGCGGTGTCGAACTGAAGCTAATCTAACACTTGTACTTAGCATATTTACAATCGGTATTATTCAAATTACGATTCTTAATCGATATCCCATAAAAACTCTTTAGTTTTAAATGTCAATAACGTATTTACGTAACTAGAAAAAGTCAATGGGTAATCTTATAAAATCAATAATGTTAAGGAAAGTTCATTTCAACTCCGCCTCAGCGGATCAATGCATCGCTGTTCAATTACGTACAGGTTTGTGTAGTTACGGTTTAAAACTATCCACTCTCTTGTCGGCAAAAAAAAATGTATTTCACTAAAATATCCGTGCCACTATTTAAACAAATTCTAAATAAACTGGTTTAACAGGTAGAATTTTAAATTATATAACAATGAAAAATAACATAGTCTCTAATACATTTCTAATTTTATTTGCAGTGCCAACAGCAGCGCTAGCACAAGAATACAAACTTCCTAAACTCAATTACGAATATACAGCTCTTGAGCCCCATATTGATGCAATGACCATGGAAATTCATTATTCAAAGCATCATCAGGCTTATGTGAACAATCTTAATAAGGCTCTAGAAAACTCAGATGCGGCGAATTTAAGCATAGAGGACTTAATGTTAAATGTAAGCAAATATAGTCCTGCTGTAAGAAACAATGGAGGTGGTCATTATAATCACAGTTTATTCTGGAACATTTTATCGCCAAATCCACAATATATTCCTCAGGGAAAACTAGCAGAATTAATTGATGAGAGCTTTGGAAGTCTAGAAGAATTAAAGAAACAGATAAATCAAGCTGGTGCAACGAGATTTGGCTCTGGCTGGGCTTGGTTAGTTCTAACAAAAGACATGAAATTGGTTGTAAGTTCCACCCCAAATCAGGATAATCCGTTGATGGATGTAGCAGAAGTTCGTGGAATTCCAATTTTAGGAATAGACGTTTGGGAACATGCTTATTATCTCAAGTATCAAAATAAACGGCCCGATTATCTAGAAGCTATCTGGCAAGTATTGGACTGGAAAAAAGTTGAAGAAAATTTCGATTCAGCAATTAAAAGCGAATTGCTGAAGAAATTATAAAATAAGTTTTTTTGTGGTTTTGAGGCCGGGCTAGAAATTTTTTAGTCCGGTTTTTTTATTCTTTAATCCACACACCTGTAATTTCACCCACATACATGGTATGAAAATCCTTATTAGGGTATTTATCCTCAACCACTTTTTTGTCGATAAACTCATCTTCTTCAATTACTGTAGAATAGAGCTTTTTACATTCAATAATTAAATATGCTTCTTTAAACGCCACCGAACCGTTTTCTGTTTCAATAGCAGTAAGCTTGTCATAATTCATTTTGTCGAAGTTCTTCCCCGAAACAGAACCCATTTTTTGCAGCACTTCACGATATTCTTCTTTGTAAAATGTAATTGTGTAATAGTCTTCCCTCTCAGTAAATTTGTGGGTATATCTTTGGGGACGCACAAAAATTGTTGAAACTGGTTTTTCCCAGAGCCATCCCATTGTGCCCCAGCTTGCTGTCATCATATTGTAATCACCCATTTTCCCAGCAGTGATAAGCATCCAATCAGTTCCGATCATTCTAACTACATTATCGTTCAGGTCTTCCCACGAAGCTTTTTTAAATTCTTTCATATCGTTAATATTTGTTTGGGCAGTACAAGAAATACTTACTGCAATTGTTAAAATCCATAATATGTTTTTCATA
>CAZOHR010000035.1:0-17611 GCA_964579045.1 uncultured Bacteroidales bacterium
ACTCATTATTGCTATTGGTATCATGGCTTTGGTTGGAATTTTAACAGCAGTTGATTCTATTAAAAGTACTATTAGTAGTGAGTTTCAGAGTATGGGAGCAAACACCTTTACAATTCGGCAGCAGAGATCGGAACAACATGGGGGCGAAAATAGACGAAGTGTATCTAATTCTAAAATAACATTTGAAGAAGCAAGTCGATTTAAAGAGGAATTTGAATTTCCAGCTAGAGTGAGTATCTCTATTTCTTGTTCGAATACTGCAACAATAAAGTACATGGATGAAAAGACCGATCCAAATATCGCAGTTTTTGGTGTAGATGAAGAGTACTTGATCACATCGGGACTGGATATTAATAAAGGTAGAAATTTTACTTCTTCGGAAATCCTATCGGGTGAGAATATTATTATTATTGGAAGTGAGTTGGCAGGTTTATTATTCACTCACAATGAGAATCCTCTTGATAAATTTATTTCTGTTGGCAATATACGATATAGGATTGTAGGCATACTTAAAGAAAAAGGAACAAGTTTTGGTGGTAGTGGCGACAAAATGTGCTTAATTCCACTTTTTAATGCTCGACAAAATTTTTCATCATCTGATAATAGTTATTTAATAAGTATTATGCCAACAGATCCACTAATGCTAGAGCTAGCAGTTGGAGAAGCAGAGGGTATTTTTAGAAATATTAGAAAGCTTACGATTTATGATCAGAATAACTTTGCAGTTCGTAAAAGTGACTCTCTTGCAAATATGTTACTCGACAATATTTCAGTAGTAACTATAGGTGCAACAATTATTGGTTTAATAACATTGCTTGGTGCTTCCATAGGGCTGATGAATATCATGTTAGTATCAGTATCAGAGAGAACACGTGAAATTGGAATTCGCAAAGCCTTGGGAGCACAATCAACTACGATCAAGCAGCAATTTCTGTTCGAATCTGTTTTTATAGGTCAGCTTGGCGGCATTTTAGGAATCATACTTGGAATTATCGCTGGTAATCTTATCACAATTTTCACTGGCGGTGATTTTATAATTCCTTGGATGTGGATTATATTAGGTGTGATATTATGCTTTGTTGTTGGCATAGCTTCTGGATATATACCTGCAGTAAAGGCATCAAAGCTTGATCCAATCGTCGCATTGAGATACGAATAAAAAAAAGCGAACTTTTCGGTTCGCTTTCATATCAACTTTATTTTTTATTTGAGTAATCTTGGAATCAAATCAACAACTCTGTTTGAGTAACCCCATTCATTATCATACCATGTAAGAGTTTTAAGCATTCTTCCGATAAGCATTGTGCAACCTGCATCAAAAATTCCGGAGTGTGGGTTGTGAACAATATCAATTGAAACTATTGGTTCTTCGGTATATTGCAAAATACCTTTAAGAGGACCTTCAGCTGCTTCTTTTATTACTTTATGAATTTGCTCGATTGTAGCATCTGTTTTTAGGTTTACAACCAAATCAACTGAAGACCCAGTAGGAGTAGGAACCCTCATTGCCATACCATCAAGTTTGCCATTAAGTTCGGGAAGAACTTTGCCAACAGCTTTTGCAGCACCTGTGGTTGTTGGAATTTGAGAGACAGCACAAGAACGGGCACGTCGTAAGTCGTTATGTGGACCGTCAAGAATAACTTGGTCGTTTGTGTAAGAATGGATAGTTGTCATTAATCCATTTTCAATACCAAAATTATCGTTGATAATCTTAACAACTGGAGCCATACAATTTGTTGTGCAAGAAGCATTAGAAACACACTGTAATTCTGGAGTAATAATATGATCATTAACACCAAGAACAATCATTGCATCAATGGTATCTTTTGCTGGTACACATAGTATTACTTTTTTTGCTCCATTCTTAATATGGTCACCATAGCCGCCTTTAGAACTTTCTTTAGAGGTGAAGATGCCTGTAGATTCAATTACTACATCTGGTTTCTCGATCCATGGAATAAGAGCTGGATTTTTTTCAGCACTTACACGTACTTCTCTGCCTTCTACAATTATTGAATTATCGTTATAGCTGATATTTCTGTCAAATATCCCTTGGGTAGAATCATATTTTAATAAATGTGCAAGAGTTTTGGTATTTGTTAAATCATTAATACCAATAATTTCGATATTGTTATTGTCAAAAGCAATTTTGAAGACATTACGTCCAATTCTGCCAAAACCGTTAATCGCAACTTTAATTTTTGTCATGACTATAAAATTTTAATTTGGTGCAAATGTAAAAAAAAAGCCTCAAATTACTGAGGCTTTTTATCAGTTTTAAAAATGTTATTTAACAATTAGTTTAGTAGTTTGAACGTCTGAACCTGATTTCATTCTAACTAAATAAACACCTGCTTTGAGATCAGAGCAATTATATTCCATTGAATGTCTTCCTGCTGTTAGAGTTGAGTATTCAACAACATCAACAAGTTTGCCTTGAATGTCAAATAATGAAATTTGAACAGGCGCATTCTTAGTTAATTTGATATTAAAGTTTGTTGATTCACCTGCTGGGTTAGGGAATACGCTAACTGAATTAGAAGCAACTGATACAATATTTTCGGATACGTTTGTAGGACCAGCAAATGATTTGCAAACAAATATGCCTCTACCATGAGTACCTGCATAAATATAACCATGGTTTTTAACACCAGAATCTTGATTGATACCTTCTATCCAACCGTTACGGTGAGTTTGTTGACGAAGTTGATATGTTGGTACATAGTCAAATCCGTTTCCATTTTGGTCAACCCATACTGGATTAGCAGCAGTAATGTCATCGGTAGAATAAACACCAAATTCAGTTCCTACTAATACTTTTTGTGAATTACTCCAAAGAACAACAGCATCATAAACAGGCATAGCAGGTAAATTACCTTGTTTTATTGCAAAGCTACCAGTACCTGAAGTAATTGCTGGAGCAACGTTAGCACTAGTTGAGTAGTAAACAAAATTTGCAGATCCATAGTTACCTAAAGTGATAACTACATTACCTTGAACCTCAGGATCGACACCGATACCAGTTATAGTTCTACTATTAAATGAAGCAATTTTTGCAAAATCGAGTGCATACGCATCATCGGTGAAATCCATTGAAAGAGCATCTCTGTTTTCAATGAAACCTTTAACTCTATATAAATTTGAGTTTGCACCCGAAGTTGTTGCAAAGTAAAGAACGTCACCATCATTTGACCATTCGATAACATTTACTACTTCGCCAGGGAAGTTTGCAACAGGAACCCATACAGCAACTTTTCTCATGCTAAGAGCATCGCGTGTTGCCCAAATACTTCCATTGAAACCAACTGCAAACAATGACTGATATGTGTCATGAGCTCTAATTTCTTCACCTTCAGCAACATCTTCTTCAAGAGTCACACTGAATTGTTTTCCCGAAGCATTTGATTCAACTTCAACAACTTCTCCAGCAACATAATCACGTGGAGCAAGTTTTACAACTGTGTCAATAGAGTTAATATCGTAGAAACTTTCCCATAGAGATATTGGAGTAATGAAAGGATGTCCTGCTGTTTCGTCGCCAATACCTGCTACAGTTGCAGTAACCCTATTGCTATAAGGACTTAAAGTTGTGTTTTCAGCACCTTTTTCGTCACTTCTATACAACTGTCCGTAATAAATTGTTGTGAAGATGATATTTGGATTAATTTGTGATATTTCTGAATATCCTCCATCACCACCAGTAACTTCAACATACTCGAAGTTTGTTCCGTTACTAACACTATTTTCAGGATTTAGAAGTATAGAGCCATTGTCTTGAGTTCCACCAAGAACTTCATTTTCAACTTTACCATGAGAGATTCCGTAGAATTGAGTTACGTTGAAATATTTATTTTTAAGCTGCCAAGTATTTCCACCATCTGTAGATCTGTGAACACCGCCATCAGAACCGCAGAATACAATATCAGGATTTGTTGGATGGAAAACCAAAGCGTGCTGATCTGCATGTACATATTGTAGGTCGTTTACGTCAATGCTCCAGAAAGTTTTTACATTCCAACCTTCTGTTTTTCCCCATGTCCAAAGAGAGTACTGTCCACCAAGGATAATTTTATCTTCATCATCAGGATAAACTGCGATTACATTGTCGTATGTACCTTGATTGCCAAGTGGATTGAAATTAATAGAACCACCAGGGCCAATAATATACCATGTTGCACCTTTGTCATCAGAACGATAAACATTTAGTAAACTTCCGTCAGATTTTGTACATTGTGCATAAACAATATTAGAGTTAGATGGAGCAATTGCAAATTCTGTTCTTGAAGAAGTCATTGGAAGTTGACCTTCACCACTACCTGTGATTTTATCCCAAGTTCCGTAAGCACCACCTTCGTAAGAAACATATGCATTGATACCTATATCAGCAATTAGGAAATTTCCGTCAGAACTAATTTTAACATCACCAGCAAATTCGGTAATTGGAAAGTCTGCTATGTTTAAAACAGGGTTAGTCCAAGTAGTACCACCATCAACTGTCATCTGAATACCTTTATTAGTTGCAGCAAAAACTTTTCCTGCAGTTGTAGGGTGAGCAACAAGTTTATTTACGTAAACAAATATGTTTTTACTTTCTGTAGTTGACCAAGTAGATTCTATTCTTTCGAAATTTGTTCCATCAGTAGATTTCCACATACCAGCACCTTCAAATCCTCTTGAGCCAGTTCCATATCCTTGATAAAAACCTTCGCCAGTACCAAAATATATTGCTCCACCAGCATCTTGGCAAATAGCGCCAACATTTAAGTTTGGAATATCGTTTGATTCTACATCACCAGCATAAGTTACTTGTGCCCATGAATTCCCTGAAGTGGTAGATTTCCACAATCCGCCTGAAACGCCTCCAGCATACATAATAGTAGGATTTGCTTTGTCGAAAATAATAGCGCGACAACGTCCGCCAATATTTGATGGACCTAATTCTACCCATTCGAAATCTGAACCAGTTTTGCTTTTGCGAAGTAATGCAATCTGTTTTAATGCATTATCAATGTCGCGAATATCAACCATACCTGTAATCAGATTGTTCCTTCTGCTCGCCTGCCATTCTGCAGCTCCATGTATAGTTTGTTCAACTATAACTGTATTTTCGCTGCGAGGAGTATATTTCTTTTCAGTTTTTAAAGAAACATTTGTCAGAATTACTCCCATAATGATAACCAGCGAACCAATCAAACCTAGTGTTAATTTCTTCATATTCAGAATTTTACGTTAAAACAATGCTATTAAAATACTTTAAAATTTCAAACGCCTAATATAGAAACAAATATTTAATAATCCAAAAAATAATTATCAATGTTTTCAACATATTTTGTTTAATTACTTCTTCTATAATTTTTCCTTTGATCTTTTCGATAATCTCTATTGATACGGGCATCATACTTGGTGCCGAAATGATAACCAATATATAGATATAGATAGCCTGCACTTTCTTGTCCAGCCATGATTTCAACTGGGCGAATGTAATAATCAAACATTATCCCAGTTTCAAGAACCTTTGTCTTCATAACATCTTTGCTGAAATCAAAACTTAACCCAAATTTAGCATAAAATCCTGGGTGTAATTTTATTTCATTTAATCCGAGAAAAAAAGGTGCTTTGCCTAAAATGTCGGTTGGATTATTCTGAATATTTATGTCTATTCTGCGAAAAGATGTGTATGCAACTGGATAGTCGTTTATTGTCTTAACTGAATCAACAATCTCATAGTATATGGGTTTGCTTATGGCTAATGAAAAACCACCAGAGGCCGACAAATGTATCGAAATGCTGTTTTTATCTCGCTTTTCAAAAATCATCTTGTTATAACCATAACCAAATTTAATGTTATTAACAGAATGTGTTTTTCCAAAAACAAATTTTCTTACCGTTAAACTATTGAAATATGGGTTTATTACCTTTATCTCTTTAGGGCTTTTCATGTAATTGTACTCAGCTTCAAAAAATCTTCTTAGTCGATAGTTTATACGGGTTGAATAGCTATAGTATCCTCCATATCCATTGGAGTTTAATTTTATTCCATAAGAGTTTAGATTGTAATTATCGGGTTCTCGTGTTGTTTCCAACTCTCCCTGAGCATAAGTGAATGCATAGAGAAGTAGAAAAAACAAATGCAGCAATAATATTTTTTTATTAAAAAACATAATTGCTACAAAGGTAATAAAAACTTAATAAACAGTATCGTCTGCTTATGCTCTTTTTTCAATATTGCTAACTTGGCCTTTTCCGTATGCTGGGCAGTCGTTAACAGTTTTACAAGAGTATAATCCTACACAGACAAGTGCTGCCATTGCTAAAATTATCAAAGCTTTTTTCATAATGTTCTATTTAGTTCTGCAAAAATATTAATAAAATCAATAATATAAACGTAAAAAGCATGGTATTTATTAACAAAATTGCGTTAGTAGTAAAAAAAAAGAGGCTGCAAGCAACCTCTTTTCAATTTATAATCTTCTTTTTATTGAAGAATAAGTTTTGAAGAATATGTGTTTGTATTAGTATTTATCTTAACAATATAAATTCCTTTTGCAAAATCACTTAGATCTAATCTGTTTTCTTTGCTTGTTAGAACTTCTTTGCCAGTATAATCAAATATGTTTACTGAAACAAAATTGTTTCCTTTGATTTCAATAATACCATTTGTTGGATTTGGATAAACGCTGTAGCTATTTGCAATATCTGATTCGATTCCCGCTCCTTCGATTACTGTAATTGATATTTCATCCTCAACAGCACAGTCGTTAGAACTGGTAACAGTAACAGAAATAATGTTTACACCTAAGTTTAGGTCTGCTGCATTGATAACAATAAAATCAGTTGTTTCACCAGTTGACCAAATGTATTCAGGATGTCCTTGTTGTGTTCCTAAAATTACAGTCTGATCTTCGTCAATAATCATGTCGGCGCCTAAATCAACATTAGGTAAGGCATAAATATTAAGTGACATCTCATCAGAGTTTTGGCATCCGTTGATATCAGTAATTGTACAAGAGTAGTCGCCGTCAATAGTTATATTAATTGATTGTGTTGTTTCAGCTGTTGACCAACTATAAGATACAGCATCAGGTGCCGTTAATTCTGCGCTTAAGCCATCACAGAAAGCCTGATTCTCACCAAGGTTAATAGCTGGTAACGCGTGGAAAAGTACATATACGCTATCTTCACCTTCACAACCGCCATCAACAGTTACAGTAACAAAATACCAATCGCTTGTTTCAACATCTATAGTGCTTTCATCAGAACCATCACTCCATAACCATTCTATACCTTCTTGTGGGTCGAGTGTAACAACATCGCCAACGCATGAATAAATTGAATCCGAGCTATGTAAATTAGGAATAATGAAACTGTTGAATTCAATTTCTATATAATCAGATGTTTCACAACCATGTTCATTAGAAATTGTTAGTGAATATGTTCCTGATGTTGTTACATCAATATTTTCACTGAATTCATCAGTGCTCCATAAGAAATCAACATCCGTAATTTCAGGACCTTCAATAGTGTATGTTGTTCCATCACAGGCGTAAACGGTTTCGCCTAAATCAAATGTTGGAGGTAGAGCAATAATGGTTACAGTCACTATGTCGGAAGCTTCGCACGTACCTTGAGTTACGGTAACTGAATATTCACCTGCTTCAGAAACAGTAATTGATTGAGTTTCTTCGCCACCAGACCAAATATAAGAATCCGAAACTGGAGCAGTTATTTCACCTGTAGATCCAATACAAACAAATAAGTCTTCGCCAAGGTCTATTGTAATTTCATTTGCAAAGTCAACATTAGTTTCAGCAGTTGCTGTACAACCGTTTTCATCCATAACCACTACCGAATAGTCTCCATCAAGGGTAATCGCTAATGTAGGCTCAGTTGATAAGTCATTCCATTCGTATGATGCAAATGTTCCAGGATTTAAAGTAACTGTTGTGCCATCACAAGCAACAATATTTGCCTCTAAAACAGGATTAACTAGTGGTACTGTGATAATAGCAACTTCAGAATTCAAAACATCAGCTCCAGCAGTAAGTTGGCAGTAATAACTACCTTCTTCGCTAACTATTATTGAGTTTGATATTGAATCAGTCATTATTTCTGAGTTAAAAAACCATTGATAAGTCAGAGTTTCAGCGGTTGTTGCAGAGGCAGTAACAGCGATAACAGTATATGTATCTGCACAAATGATTGCAGACTGAGGTTGGGCAGTGATTATTATTGGGTCAACAACTATATCTTGAAGATGAACATAAACATCAACATCGATAGCTGGCATAGTAAATGAATATTCAACTCCTGCAAGAACTTCAGTAGTAGGTATTTCCACGTCTTCGGCCCAAACTTCGATCATGCCGAATTCTTTACCAACTTCAATATTTGATATGTTAACAATAACATTATCATTTTCTTCAGCAATAGCAGCAGGAGCTGTTACAACTGTTGCAGTTCCACCCATAACAGTGGTTGTAATTTGGTAAGTAACAGGAATCATTTCTAGTGTTACAATAACCTCAACAAGCTGAGCAGGCATAACAAATGAGAATTCAACTCCAGGATTAATAATTGTTGTTGGAATTGAAGAAAGGTCTGCTGCAATTACTTCAATAGATAAGAACTGTTTACCAACTTCAACGTCCGAAATAGTTACAGTTACAATTTCTGCTGCTTCAGCTTCTGTAGCAGGAAGAGTGGTTATTGTAGCAGTTCCATCGACTACAACTGTTGAGATAGCATAAGTAACAGGAGCAGCATAAACACTAATAGGCATAATATCTTCTGCTAATAAATACTGATTTGTTACATCTGCAAAATCATCATCCATAAAAAGTTGTACGCTAGCAATACATGAAAAATCAACAGGGAGGTTGCTGATAGAAATTGAAAAAACTTCTTGAGTTCCTGATTTTGGAGTAATAAGATCTTCTGGTAAAGCTAAAACATCAGAAAAACTATAAATTGAACTGAGTCCATCAGCAGTAATATCTCCACTAACAGAAAGAGTTGTATTGACAATTTCAAGAACAGTACCAGCTGGTAGTATTTCGCCGAAGTCAATAAATCCATCAACTAGCATATCTGCAGGTAGGTCAACCAAGAATGTTGCAAAATCAACAGTAGAATTAAAATCTGCATCTTCGCCAACGATTATTTCAATATCCTCAGTGCTATTAGTCAGATTTGTATTATCTATCGCATGTTGAATTGCAATTTCTTCTGGTGAATCGAGATGGAAATTTATAACAGTTGTTGAATAAGAATCTAAATTTTCTAATTCGCTTAAAGTATGAAAAGCCGAAGAACTTGCTCCGCCTGGTCTCCATGGAACATGAAATTCAATATATAATGTATAGTCTCCATAAACGCCATCAGTGAATTCATAATTAAATGTTTGAGAATCACTGCCCGATGCTGTTGGAGCGACAAAACCTACAGTTCCGAATGTTGCATCAATCATAACACCATAGAACAAAGCACCGTTTAATTCCGTATTTCTAAGCGAACCCCCATAAGATGCATTATCACTTATAACGCGTGTTCCCCAATTACCACTATATTGTTCTGCCCAAAAGTCAGCAGAAATTCTATTAGATGTCCCAGCATGATAATTCATATTACCAATTGAGAAAACATCAAACATGTCGCCAAATGGAACTAGATTGCCAGTTTCATCATCGTATAATTTCAACAATATAAAACCACCATCAGTATTATATGGTGCACCATTGATGAAAATGCCTGGATCAAAAGTACCAATTTGCTGATTCCATGAATAATCAATTGTACTTGTCAATTCATTGTAAGTGATTTCTACAACAGGAGTAAGTACTACGTTAACATCCTCTGGACCGTCAACTGTAATTAAAACCTCAGGAGCTGTCACAAAACCGTGTTTTACAACTAAGTATTCATAATCACCTTCTTCAATATCTATTGAATACTGACCAGCAGGGTAATCAACGCCGTCAAAAGTAATTATTGCATTCGATACTGGTATCCCATGATTATCGTTAATGCTAAAAGTAACAGTGTAAACTGCTTTTATTCCTGCTGCATCAGAATTGGATGCATTAACAGTGAAAGAACACAACACAAAAGCCAAAACAGCAATTGGAATAAGAGTGTTTTTGTAAATTTTTCTCATGATTCTATAGATTAGTTTAACAATTATTATTATGTGAACAAAAATATGAAAATTGTTTGACATTTTAAATAGATACATAAAAAAAAATAATTTATTATTTTGTTTTAAAATAGTTTTACATTTGCAGATACTAAAATCAAAAAATTAACATTATGACTGAAAAAATTCAAAAACTTATGAGAGATGTCCCATCGATAAGATGGACAGCTTTAGTGTTCTTGTCCTTTGCGATGTTTTGTTCGTATATCTTTATGGATATACTATCACCTGTGAAGGATTTGTTAGAATCTACACGTGGTTGGGACTCAACAGCTTTTGGCACCTATGCAGGGTCTGAAACATTTTTAAATGTATTTATATTGTTTCTGATTTTTGCTGGTATTATCCTTGATAAAATGGGTGTGAGATTTACAGCAATTCTCTCTGGTCTTGTAATGCTAGCTGGTGCAGCAATTAATTGGTATGCCGTAACAGAGTCATTTATGGGCTCAGGCCTAGAATCATGGTTTAACGCAAATTTAAACTATATACCACTGTTTGATGAAATTGGGGTATCACCATTTTATAGAGGTATGCCTGCATCTGCAAAATTAGCTTCGGTTGGTTTTATGGTTTTTGGTTGTGGCGTTGAAATGGCAGGTATTACAGTATCGAGAGGTATTGTTAAATGGTTTAGAGGTAAAGAAATGGCTTTGGCAATGGGTTCTGAGATGGCGCTTGCTCGCTTGGGGGTTGCTACATGTATGATTTTCTCTCCTGTAATTGCTAGATCATTTGGTTCTATTGATGTTTCACGTTCAGTTGCATTTGGAGTTATTCTTTTAATGATAGCCCTGATAATGTTTATCGTTTATTTCTTTATGGATAAAAAGCTTGATGCACAAACTGGAGAAGCTGAAGAAAAAGATGACCCATTCAGAATTAGTGATATTGGTAAAATTATGAAAAGTACAGGTTTTTGGCTTGTTGCTTTGCTTTGCGTTCTTTATTATTCAGCTATTTTCCCATTTCAGAAATATGCTGTTAATATGTTGCAGTGTAATTTGACTTTTACCGAGGTTTCTGCAGATTCTTTCTGGGGATCAAATTCTGTTACTTATGTTCAGTATGCAGTTATGCTTCTTGTTGCATCAACCGCATTCCTGAGTAATTTTACAAAAAATAGCAAACGAATTGCATTATTGATAATTTCAATATTATCGTTACTAGTATTTTGTTATATGGCGTATAAACGTCAATCTGCTGAGTCGATATTTGCTGTATTCCCATTACTAGCAGTTGGAATTACTCCAATTTTAGGGAAGTATGTGGATAGAAAAGGAAAAGCTGCAACTATGCTAATGATAGGATCTATTTTACTAATTGTTTGCCATTTGACCTTTGCATTTATATTGCCATTATTTGCAGGAAATGGAATTGGTGGTATTATTTTAGCATTTTTAACAATATTAGTTTTAGGTTCATCTTTTTCATTGGTTCCTGCATCTTTGTGGCCAAGTGTGCCAAAACTTGTTGATAATAAAGTAATCGGGTCAGCTTATGCATTGATTTTCTTGATTCAAAACATAGGTTTGTGGCTATTCCCAATGTTAATTGGTAAAATCTTGAATGCTTCTAACCCCGATGTTGCAAAGGCTTTAGCTGATAAAACAATGACACCAGAAGTTGCGGCTATATCCTACAATTATACAAATCCGCTTTTGATGTTGGCTTTACTTGGAGTGTGTGCATTAATTCTTGGTTTTGTACTTAAAGTTGTTGACAAGAAAAAAGGATACGGACTTGAATTGCCGAATATTAAAGACTAATTCTAATAAAATATTTTTAGAATGCCCTCAGATTATTTGAATTTGAGGGCATTTTTTTAATTTTGATAAATATGAAAAAAATATGGCTATCATTAAGCTTCGTGCTAATTGGATATTTATTGTTTTCGCAATCACTGTTGTGGAAGGTTACTGGGAAAGATATTAAATCGCCATCTTATATTTATGGTACTATTCATATTCAGGATAAACGTGTGTTTGCATTTGACCAAACTGTGAGCAATGCTTTTAACTCTTGTGATGCGTTTGCAATGGAAATTCTGATGGACGAAATTGACCGTGACGAGATCATGGATGCAATGCTTATGAAGGATAATAGCCTTGATAAATTGCTTTCAAAGGAGGATTATTATATTTTAGACAGTGTTGTTAAAGCTATGACAGGATCTGGATTATTCTTATACAATAAAATGAAACCATTTTTTCTGTCAAGTCAACTAATGCAGATGAATATACAGCAGGATATGGAATTGGCGCTTGATTTACACTTTTTAAAAATGGCTAGAGATGCAAATAAATTGTGTTTTGGAGTCGAGAAATTTCAAGATCAAATAAATGCAATTGACGCGATCAGCCTCGAAGATCAGACGCAAATGCTTTTTGATGGACTTACTGATACAAGTGGAAATCAAGCAACAGAAAAACTAGATGAAATGCTGGTAGAATATATGAACTTTAATCTTAATGCAATGTTTGAGATGTCAAACGATACTTCATTGCCAGCAGAATTTAACAAAGCTTTTTTAATAGACCGAAACGTAGGGATGGCCAAGAACTTTGTGAAAATTGCAAAAAAGCAATCAGTATTTTGTGCAGTTGGCGCAGCTCACTTGCCTGGAGAAACTGGCGTTATTGAATTATTAAGAAAGAAAGGTTATACTGTCGAACCTGTAATTTTTAATTGGATGAAAGATGTGTAGTTAGTTTTTTTGGTATCTTTGAATAATTCATTAACCAAGAAAAATTATAATATGAAATTCATTCCAATCCTAACTACAATTTGTATTTACTCGAGTTGTTTATTTTCTCAGATTGATTCTCGTCGAGGATATGAATATTTGGCAGAGTTTGCAGATACTAATATGCTTTATACAGACATTGTCTGCTCGAACTATGACAATGATCCATGGTGTGCGGTTGGCCAAAATAGAACCGAAAAAGCAATTCATTATAGTTCCGATAGCCGTTCTGGTGCAAATCTTAAAATGATTACTGTTCACAGGGATATTTCAGCAATTAGTTATACCGAATTTTTTATATATAATGAGTTCCAAGAGTTAACACATTACGTTTATAAAAACAACCAAACGGAATTGAAATGTAAAATTGCTGGAAATACTGTTAGCATTATATCTTATGATGGAAAAGAAATGTTTGCTGAAAACTATTTTTTAAATGAACCAGAAATCTACTTTGAATATAGTTCGATTAAAGCTAGGTCGGAAAAAGAACTAGATGCTTGTACAAGTCTTTTGGGCTTACCAAATTTCGAGAAAGAGATACTGAAAATTCGAGACGATTTTAACAAAACTAATTCAAATAAAGGGTATAAACAAGTAATTCATGAGAACGCCACCTTTTATTATGATGGAGATGAAATTGTAAAGATTGTTGTCAAAGATGAAGTAACAATGGAGTTTTACATTAATGACTTAAAATTGTATTTTGCATATTATTCAGCTGGAGCAGATGCCAAAGAGATTAGATATTACATCACAAGTTATTATCCATTTAGAATATTGTTAGGTAAAGATAAATTAAGTATTGACTCAAATGAGTTTTGGGAAATAGCCGATGAAGTACAAACTGATTTTGAACGATATCTTGAGTTGTCAAAATAAAAAAAGCGGGCAAAACCCGCTTTCTCTTTCTAGTATCTTCTACGTTGCTGATTCTGTTGACCTGCCGGTTTAGGCTGAGCAAACTTAACAGCAAGCTGATTACCCTGAAACTCTTTTTCGTTGAGTTGGGCAATAGCTGTTTCTCCTTCTTCATCATTGGCTAATTCTACAAAACCATAACGTTTCGAATTGCCTGTCTCTTTGTCCATGATAACTTTTGCAGATACTACACTGCCGAATTGTGAAAATAACTCTTGTAAATCTTCACCTTTGGTTGATGGGTGAAGGTTAGCGACAAATAAATTCATAAAAAAATAATTTAGAAAAACATTAAACAACTAATAATTGATAAAACGGGTTAGAATTAAATCAATAATTAGTGCAAAATAAAGTTTTTTTTAATATAAAACTAAAAAACTGTTGATTATTTTATAAAAAATGCAGAAAATTAGAAAAAAAGTGTTTTTATAGAGCTTGATTAAAGCATTTTAACAACAGTTTCTTTTAAATCGATTTTTTTCTTTCTATAGAGAGCTCCTAAAGCTTTTTTAAAATTCTTTTTCGAGATGCCAAATGTATTATATATTTCTTCGGGCTCAGACTCATCGTTTAAATGCATAGTGCCGTCGTGAGATTTTAAGTAATTGAGTATCATTTCTTCAAAACTTGAGATGTCAACATGGTCGTTTTTGAAAAGTCTTAAATCAATTTTATTATCATCACGAATCTTTTTAATTACTGCAATAAGCTTTTGGCCTGGTTTTAATTCTGTAAAAACTTCGTTATCATAAATTAGACCATGATATTTATTTTCAACTATAGCATTGTATCCAAGTTGAGATTTGTTGAGAATGAAAACTTCGGCATTTTGTAATTCTTGCAATTCTGGTTTTTCGTCGGAGATGAATTTTTCGATTTTTGTTGATGCTGCAAGTCTATTAGTAGTTTCATCAAGATAAACATAAACATTGTAATAATGATTTATTTCGAGATCGGTCTTTTGTTCTTGGAAAGGGCAAAATAAGTCTTTCTCAATTCCTATATCGAAAAAGGTTCCAAATTCGGAGTTAGCCACAACTCTAAGTCTGGCAAATTCGCCCAAATTAGCAATTGCTTTGCCGAGAAAGCCTTTTACAGAACCTTCAGACTCTGGAAGCAGGAAAACGTCAGCAAATTCACCTGCTTTGTATTTTATGATTAAATCATTATTAATAACTTCAATTTCGCCGAATTGTCCGGCATCAACTGTAAGCACATCGTCTTTTACTGAAACGATTCTGAGACTGTGGTGTTTTCCTGCTTCAAACATCTGTTTTTTTTGTAAAGATAAGAGATAATTATTTGCTTTGTTTCTTCTCAGCGAGTTTTTTTAGAACATCTTCCTGAACTCCTGCTGGTAAAGGCATATATTGATAGAACTCCATTGAGTAATTTGCACGCCCCGAAGTTATATTTCTTAACTGGGTTGAATATCCAAACATCTCCATCAGTGGAACCAGTCCAGTAACTTTTTGTGATCCTTTTCTGTAACGACGCATCGACTCAATTTTTCCACGGCGGCGGTTGAGATTTCCTACAACATCACCAATATAATCATCTGGAGTATTGACTTCGATCTTCATTACTGGCTCGAGTAAAATAGGTTTTGCCTTTCTAAAACCTTGTTTGAAACATTCTTGTGCACAAACCTGAAATGCCATGTCCGAAGAGTCAACAGCATGAAAACCACCATCGAAGAGTACTACTTTTACATCAACGATTGGGAAGCCTGCAAGAATACCTCTTTCCATAATCTTTTTTACACCTTTGTCAACAGATGGGATATATTCGCCAGGAATTGTTCCTCCTTTTATAATATCAACAAATTCATAACCATTGCCAGTGTTAGGCTCCATCCTTATTAGAGTGTGTGCAAACTGACCTTTACCTCCAGTTTGTTTCGAATGTTTATAGTTTGATTCAACTAGTTCGGTAATAGTCTCACGGAAGGCAACTGAAGGCTCGCCAACAACTACGTCCATTTTAAATTCCTCTTTTAGTCGGTCAACCATAATCTCGAGATGTAATTCGCCCATTCCTGAGATAATTGTTTCTTCTGTTTCATCATCAAATCTAGCCGAAAAAGAAGGGTCTTCATTAACTAACTTACTTAATGCTTCGCCAAGTTTTTCTTTATCTTTTTGCTTTAAAGGTTGAATTTTTAATTCAATCACAGAGACTGGGATATGTATAGATTCGAGTAAAAGTTTGTTGTCAGGATCACACAAAGTGTCGCCAGTTTTTGTGTATTTCATTCCAACTAGAGCAACAATTTCGCCAGCACCTGCTTCGTGAATTTCTTCCCTTTCTTTAGCTTTAATTCTAAAGATTCTACCAATACGTTCATATTTTAGTTTTGATGCATTGTAAATTTGCATCCCGTTTACTAGTTTGCCTGAGAAAATTCGAATAAATGTTTGCTGTCCCACGTAAGGGTCATTAATAAGTTTAAATGCTAGTGCCGAAAAATGTTCGTTACAGGAAGGATTACGAGTATGTGTTTTTCCTTCATAATCGAGGTCGTCACCAACTACAGCTCCAACATCAATAGGTGATGGTAGATAGTCAATTACTGCATCGAGTAGAAGTTGAACTCCCATGTTTCTATATGCAGCTCCACAGAACACAGGCGTAATAAGTAATTTAAGAGTTGCATTTCTAAGAGCACGCGAGAGCATATCAGAAGGAACATCTTTTTCTTCTAGAAAATATCCCATAATCTCGTCATCGAAATCAGAGAGTTTTTCGGTAAGATAATTTCGAGCTTCTACAGCTTGCTCCATGTATTCTTGTGGAATGGCAATCTCTTTTCTAACATTGTCAACAAAAGTATAGGCTATCATTTTAATAATATCTATAGGACCAGCAAATGTTTCTTCGGCTCCCATCGGTAATTGAATTGGAACGGCGTTAGCATCAAGGTACTTGTTCATTTGATTAACAGCTTCCTGAAAATCAGCACCAGTTCTATCCATCTTATTAATAAATGCGATACGCGGAACCCGATATCTATCAGCTTGGTTCCATACTGTCTCGCTTTGAGGTTCAACACCACCAACAGCACAAAAAACAGCAACCATGCCATCTATAACTCTTAAAGATCTTTCCACTTCTACGGTGAAATCCACATGCCCAGGAGTGTCTATCAGGTTAATCTGATGATCGTTCCATTTACAAGTAATAGCTGCAGATGCGATAGTAATCCCGCGCTCTTGCTCTTGCTTCATAAAGTCCATAGTCGCTGCACCATCATGGGTTTCGCCAACTTTACGATTGGTTCCAGTAAAAAATAAAATTCTTTCTGTTAATGTAGTTTTTCCTGCATCAATGTGCGCCGCAATCCCGATGTTTCTTAATTTGTTTAATGACATTGTAAAAATAAATATAATTTTAATAAATCCTATTTCTGTAACTTATTGGTAATCAGCGAGTTTTAAATTGTTTTGACGCTTATGTAGCCAATCTGAAAAAGGCTGCAAAATTACAATAAATTATCAAGCTATTGTTAATAATAAGTCACTCGTTTGGAAAGATTTTTTTTGATTATCGTACGAGCACCATCTAATTATGCGTAGTAATCATACAAAGATTCGTGTGGCCAATGTCATTAAGTTATGCAACATTAAACACAACTTATAATATTATACGCCTTTAGTTGTGCAAAAGGTTAATGCCCTACGGGCAAAAGACACAACATGCAGATACATTTTTACTGACATTTATGTCCGCCAGCTGGCGGAGCAAAAAAG
>CAZOHR010000036.1:0-17565 GCA_964579045.1 uncultured Bacteroidales bacterium
GTAATGATTTTAATTTAGAAAAACGATGAGTATTCTGATAAAAAATGCATTGCTGGTTAATGATGGAATCCAATCAATAAAAAGTGTCTTAATTGAAGGGAAATACATTGCTGGAATCTTTGATGAACCCGATATTTTACCAGTTGCAGATTCTGTAATCGATGCTAAAGGATTGTGGCTTTTGCCAGGCATAATTGACGATCAGGTACATTTTCGAGAGCCAGGTTTGACACATAAGGCTGATATTTATTCAGAATCAAGAGCTGCAGCTGCTGGAGGAGTGACCTCTTTTATGGATATGCCGAATACAAATCCCTCAGCAACCACAGCTGCTTTACTTAATCAAAAATTTGATATTGCTGCAAAGTCATCGCTTATAAACTATTCGTTTCTATTGGGCGCGACGAATGATAATATTGATGAAATATTATCTATTGACAAAGCTTGTGTAGCAGGTGTGAAGATGTTTTTAGGTTCATCTACTGGAAATTTGCTGGTTGATAAAAAAGAAATAATAGAAAAGATTCTTTCGGTTTCTCCTATAATTGCTGCGGCGCATTGCGAAGATGATTCTATCATAAGCGAGAATTTGGCAAAGTTTAAGACTATTTATGGCGAAGATATTCCAGCACGTTGTCATCCAGAGATTAGATCGGAGGAAGCTTGCTTTTCGTCTTCATCTGAAGCTGTTGCAATTGCTAAGAAAACGGGTGGAAAACTGCATGTTTTTCATTTGAGTACAGAAAAAGAATTGTCATTATTTACAAATCAACCATTAAGAGAAAAACGAATTACTGCCGAAGTTTGTGTCCATCATCTTTGGTTTAACGACACCTATTACGACAAACTCGGGAATAAATTAAAATGGAATCCTGCAGTAAAAAAAGAGTCGGATAGGCTCGCTTTGATTCAGGCATTAAAAGATGGTAAAGTTGATATCGTTGCAACTGACCATGCTCCTCATACTGAAGAAGAGAAATCGCAGGTATATGCAAAAGCCCCTTCGGGTGGACCAATGATTCAACATTCATTGCTAGTAATGTTGGAATTAGCATCTCAGGGATATTTCAAACCTGAAGATGCGGTTAAATGGATGTGCCATAATCCAGCGGAACTTTTCGAAATAGACTCAAGAGGTTTTGTGCGTGAAGGTTTTTATGCTGATTTAGTCCTGGTAGATCCAAATTTGAAAACAAATGTTACAAAAGACAGTTTACTGTATAAATGCAAATGGTCT
The DNA here is from genome assembly GCA_964579045.1 of uncultured Bacteroidales bacterium. Taxonomy (GTDB): domain Bacteria; phylum Bacteroidota; class Bacteroidia; order Bacteroidales; family ML635J-15; genus Bact-19. Next base: position 1,238 of record CAZOHR010000036.1, read on the forward strand.
CCATTAGAGGGAACAGTATTTTGTTGCTCGGTAAACCGTACTTTTGTTAATGGAGAAATTGTTTACGAAAATGGCAGAATAATTGATAATGATGCTGCTGAAAAATTAAAATTTAAAAGATAATATAAGATGAAAACAAATTTACTTTTTTTACTCGTATTTATACCAGTAGCGATGTTTGCACAGGTTAATAAGGTAGTTTTTGACGAACTTAAATCAGAGGATATCTTGTTAGGTGAAATAAATACCGAAGGTTTAAAATCTGGTGCTTTTGAGGTTTGGTTCGATAAAGAGTATTCAGAATATAATGTAAACGACGTACATTTTAATCCCGCTTATGTAATTCCATTTGACTCAGTTTACGTTTTTCTGGGTACATGGTGTAGCGATTCTCAAAGAGAAGTACCAAGATTCTGCAAAATCATGGACCACGAATATTTTAAAGGTACTTATGTGAGATACTTTGCGCTAGATGGAAATAAAACCTGCCCTGCAATCGACACAAAAGAGTATTATATTGATTATGTACCGACATTTGTTTTTTATTATAAAGGAAATGAACTTTGCAGAATTATCGAAACTCCAAAATTAAGTCTTGAAGAAGATATTATGGATTTGTTGAGCAGAATACAGCCTTAACTGGCATTTTGTGCGAAACTTAGACTAAATTTATTGTCTGTCTGAGCTTATTTTCCGCAAAATTATGACTTTCATTGCATAGATGTAAAAATTTCTAATTTGCTAATGTGTTGAATGTTAGGATGTTGCACATTTGTTAAAAACTTTTTCAATAAAAAATCATACTCAAAGCCACGTTTTTTACTTTTTCACTGTCTATATTATGGTATTAAAATTGATAGTTAAAGAAAAATTTCAGAAAAAGTGAAAAAGCTGGTTTACAATACACCTCACGGACAACTGACAGTCAATGGCAGCGGCAACGTTGTTCTTGAATTTCAGAATTTGTATATGCAACTTTCATCAGTTCAGTTTTCGGTATTTGTAAGTTTTGTTAATGCAAATATTCATCAATTGGCTGGAAACATCTCGTTACGGTCCGAGGAAAGCTTTTATCATACAGTTTTAAGAAATATGGATATAGAATTGGTAGCCGAATTTCACAAGCTTGTTAATGCACCTGTATTTTCGCCCGACGATAAATATGATGTGTTTGATTATCTAAAAGAAATGAAATTGAAGCAGACAGGTGTTTTTACTTCACAAGTAAGCGGAAAGACTGCAAAGATTGATACTGAGGCAATATGTCTTAATTAATGATATTGCCCTCTTCATTCCACCCCTAATCATTAAAAACTTCCTGAAGAATTTTTAACGAGTTTATTTCTCCAAATCCTGGAATGTGGAATTTATAATAGATTAGTAAGTTTTCAATCAACATCTTTCGAAGTCTGAAGTTGATGAACTTTGATGTTTGTTGGTATGATGATTCTAGGAAGTGAGACATTATTTTACTTTCTTCCACATCCAAAGACTCTGATTCACTGGTAAACATAGGAATAAACATTCCTTCTTTAAGGTTAAAAAAAGGCATTTCTGTGCATAGGTTATTGGTGATGCCAAAGCCAGAAATCTTTGCGAAATCTCTTAGGAAATACAAATGTAAATCAGAAATATTTTCCCTAGCATCGTTCAATTCTGTAATTGTGCTTACAAGAAAGTTAAATAGTTGTGGGTTTGCTTCTTCCTCTTTAATAGTTTTGCTTAATATTTCGGCGATAAACTGAGCTATTCCTGTTTTATAAATATCGTTACAAATATTGTCTAGGTTTTGCTTTCTATTGCAGTAAATTACTGATTGAATACTTCGCGTATTTTTAAGTTTAACCTCCGTTTCAATAATATTTAGAGGAAAGAAAAGAGAGGGCTTAATTCCAGCTTTCGAAGTTTTTGGAATTCTTATTAGTGCAGCAAACCTTCCGTAGTCTAGACTGTAAAGATTAGTAATGAACGAGTTATCGCCATATTTTACTTTGCTCAGGACTATTGCTACAGTTTTTCCTGTCATTCGGCTCCGTTGATAAACAAGATTTTAGTGATGTCGGTTTTAGACCCAGTTTCGTTGCTTGAGAAAACAAGATAAACGCCTGAACTAACTCTATTTCCGTTTAGGTCTTCGCCATACCAAATTGCCTGACCGCCTTCTGAGCGAGTTTCAAAAACCATATTTCCGGATATGTCTGTAATTTTTACATAGGAACCTGCTATTAGTCCAGTTACTGTAATTGGGCCACGATAATCTGGTTTAACAGGGTTTGGAAAGGTATAAACCCCAACATAATCTTCGCCACCTTCTGTAGCTGTGCTTCTGTATGATATTATTCCCGCAGAGGTTCCAAAAAATACTTCCCCAGTATTTGGTACAATTGCAGAACACAAAATGTTGTCGGTTAATAAAGGTGAATTCGCCTTAGTAAAATGATGTATTTCCTCTAGTCCATCGGCACTAGTATAGAAGACTCCACCAGTTTGAGTTCCAAACCATTTTTTGTCTGCGCCATCAACTTTTATTGAGGTAACAATTTCATTTCCAAGTAGAATGTCGGCGTTGTCGGTGCCATCATTGCGAGGAATTTTTATTTGTCTTGCTGTGAATGTTCCAGACTCAAATACATCTTCGGGATTATAGTAAACAGCAACACCTTTGCTAGTTCCAACCCAAATATATCCGTTTTTATCCTCAGCAATTGAAAATACATCATTGCTGATAGTTTCACCTTCTTCGTTAATTACGCTTAGCTTTTTATATCTGTCATCGCTTTTATCGGCAGGTGTATTATTATCGTCAAAGACAAATAGTCCAACTCCCTGAGGTAGGATTACCCATTTAATATCATCTTTTGTAACGATTAATTGACCAATATTAAGTCCACTAAGTGATGATGCATAATCAATAGAAGACCAGTTACCCTCTGGGCTAAGAACATGTATTTGTGGCGATGTTAGAGAGTTTGTTACCCAAAGATTGCCGTCAGCATCAAAGGCCATTCCGCCAATTCTTAAATAATCAATGCCTGGGACAAATTCGAGTGTGCTATTGGTAGTATTGTGGATTTTATAGAATTGATTATTTCGGAATTCTATTAGACCGTGAACCCACGAGCCACAAAAATATCTTGAAGGATCTGATGGGTCATACATTACCCTCACAAGATCTTTAGTGCCTGTTAATTCTGGTGTGTTTGAGAACGTATAGCTGTCCCATGCATTTGAACTGTATTTGTATATCAATGAATTCTTCCATTGTGGTCCCCATGAAAGATTCATACCTCCTGCCACAGCAAGAATCTCCGATTCGGTTGCAGTAATGTCAAAGACAGAATAATCTGCTGGTCCGTTAATAGGTATGTAGGAATAGCTCCAAGAAACAGGGTTGGATACCAAGCCAAATCGAGTATCTGCAATCCAAATCTCGTCATTTGGAGTAACAGTTGCTGATGTTGGCATTGGATTTTGATTTCCTTCTGCGAATTGATATGCCCAGATATGCCTTAATTCGGTAAGATTTTGATCAAATATTTTTATCCAGTATCTATCGCAAAGTAGTAGGGTTTCGCTATTTCCAGACAGAGACATTGTTGTTGTGTAAGTATTGTTAAAATATGACCATTCGGTTCCATTATAAACCAAAACAGTATCAGCACCATATAACTCATAATCATGGTAATTTACAACTACTTTGCCACCAATACATTTTAAAGAATTAAAAGATTTCTCATTAATCCAACTCAGCGAAGCAGGATAGTTGTAACTGGTAATAATATCCCATTTTGAAAAATCAACCAATTGTAATGAGAAATCGCCTTTGTACACGCCTTGATCTGTAGCGGCATAAATATAATTACCGTCGGTATCTAGTGAATTAACTTTAACATTTGAGCCATTATTTCCAATAAACCAAGTTTCGCTTATTTCTCTTCTTTCGAGATTAAGAACAACAATTCCGAAACCGCATCCTAGGTATATGTTATTTCCTACAACCAAGATGCTATAAATTGATTTGTCGCCATTCATAGTTTTTCTTTTGATATCACCAATGTTGATAATATCATTTCCTTTGATAAGGTCAATATTCCCGTTTGAATATCCCAAAATCACTGTTGCAGATTCTTCATGAAAAGCAATGCTTTCTACGCCAACATCGCTTAACCCATTAATCTTTGTCATTTTCTCAGTCTCTCCAGTATTTTTACTGTATTTGAGAAGTCCAACGTTTGTTACTAGATATACATCATTACCGGCAACTACTACTTTTTCGCCATAGCTATATGGAAGATGATCGCGCCATTGTCCTACGGCAACCTGTCCAAATGAGAAGAGAGACAAAATTAAGAATAGCAGAAAACTGCTTAAATAATTTAATTTGTTCATTATTTATTGTTTAACTAATAATAATTAACTCAAAAATCCTTTTTTTATTTTATCCCAAATTAAGTATTAGGAGTTTTGTGAAACGAACTAATGCTTTAGTTGGGGTATTCTTGATGATGGCGAAGGAAATAAAATAGTTTTTCTATTGCCAGAGCACGATGGCTAATTCTGTTTTTGATATCCAAGGGCAACTCTGCAAAAGTTTCATCAAACCCGTTAGGAATAAACACAGGGTCGTATCCAAATCCATTTGCACCACGGCCTTCATTAATTATTTTACCTTCAACTACTCCTTCGAAAAAATATTCTTTGTCGTCGAGAACCAAGGCGATTACTGTTCTAAATCTTGCATTTCGGTTCGGGCAATCTCTCAATTCTGTCAATAGTTTTTTGATATTCTCCTCCGCACTTTTACCTTCGCCAGCATAACGAGCGGAATATACTCCTGGTTCTCCATTTAGAGCTTCAACTTCTAATCCTGTGTCATCAGCAAAACAGTTTTTTTCAAACTTCTCTGAAATAAATCTTGCTTTTTGTAATGAGTTTCCCTCTAATGTAGTTTGATCCTCTGGCAAATCAGTATAGTGACCTAAGTCTGATAGGCATGTAATAATAAACTTGCCGTTTGCTATCTCTCTCACTTCTTCCAGTTTATGCAAATTGTTAGTTGCAAAAACAAATTCGTTTGTCATGTCTTTTTAAAAATCAATATTGTGAATAATTTGTCGGATTAATTCAGGAAAATAAAGATTTGCAATTTCCTGTTTGTCATCCAAATCTAAAGGGATAGTTACTTTGGCAAAACTACCATGAACCATTACGCCTTGAGTATTAAATAAACTGAAATGAACCTTAATTGTTCTTTCAGCCTTTGAATTTCCTGTTAAATATGGGTCGCCATAATTTCCCTGTATTTCAAACTGGTTTATGAGTAGAAACAGGTCAACATTTCTGCGCGAAGCAATTTCTACCAGCACTTCGGGCTGATGAAAAACAATATTGAGGTTCATATCGGCGGTAGTTTGCCTCTTGCTTACCAACTCGCCATTTTCAACATGTGTTTTATATTGCGAAGCTTCTTGTTGTCTTTGTTCTTGTGCTTTTTCTTCTCTTTTGCGGGCAAGAAAGCCTTTCTTTTCCTCAGATTCTGGATCTTCGGGATTGTTTTCCATTGCCAAGCCAAGTTCGTAACTGATAACAGAATACAATCCATTGATGTCTTCTTGATCAGCACGGGTATTATCTGTAAACAAACTGATTATTGTGCATGAGTCCATCATCGAATTATATAACTGAAGATTTAATTGATAACGGAAATATTGCATTATCTCATCATGTGTTTCTCCTTCAACAGAAGCCATAATTGCAGTAGCATCGTTTATGTAAATGCGCGGGTCGAAAGGCACTAGTAGAATCTTTTTTCTCTGATCGCTTCCCGAATTAAAATCTAGATAATCCTGAGCACTTAGACCAGAAATGAGCAAAAGAGAAACAACCATAAAAGCAAGATGTTTTTTCATGTTTTTCATAATTAAGTTGTTACAAATAAATTGCCCACTGATTATTACTTGTTAGTTAAAACAGATTGATTATATCGTTACCAATAACTAGCACCATCAGACCAAGCAATAAAACCATTCCGATAATTTGAACAACTTCCATAAACTTATCTGACATTTTCCTGCGGGTTATCACTTCAATAATAAGGAATAGAGAGTGACCACCATCTAATGCCGGAATAGGCAAGATATTTACAAAAGCCAAAATCATCGAAATTATTCCGGTTAGTTTCCAAAATTTGTACCAATCCCAAACTGGGCCGAAAACTTTAGCTATTCCAATAGGTCCTTGTAGATTATCTTTTGCCTTTTCTTTGCCACTAAAGATTAGTCCATAGCCTTTGATATTTGAATTAATAACCTCGAAGGCATCGCTTGTACCATATTTGAGTGCGGTGAAAAAGGTATATGCTTTTTTCTCAAATGTTGGAAGTGGAGTATAAATCCCTATTTTTCCAAGACTGTCAATCGGTAGCATTACTGTATCTAGACTTCCAACATTGTCGAAAACAAACTCCATTTCTTTTCCTTTGTTGAGGCTCAAGATTTCGCGCATTTTTCCGAAAGATGTTACTTTACTTCCGTCGATAGACACAACGGTAGCTCCAGGTTTAAGCCCAATTTTACTAATTGGCATAACCTTAACAACACATTCTATATTAAATATATTACTCCAAAATTTATCAACTAATGATGGTTTAATATCCTTAACAACACTGTCTATGATAAATGGATGATTATCGAGAGTAATGAACTGACCACCGTTCTTTAAGAAGGAATACAGAGTGTCTGTCATAGTTAGTTCAATTTCTTTTCCATTACGATCAACCGTAATAGTTTTAGCAAAGAAGAGCTTTGTTGAGAAGACATCTTCGTATCGGGCTGTTTTTTTGCCGTTTATTTCTATAACCATATCTCCGGTTTCGAATCCAAGAAATCTTGCATAAGGATAGGCGTAGATTCCATCTTTAACATTTTCGACTGGGAGATATTCTTTTGTAAAAACCATATGTGATAGCGCAAGAATGACAATCCCTGCTAGTACATTCATTAAAACACCTGCAACCATAACTATTAGCCTTTGCCATGCTGGTTTGCTGCGGAATTCCCAGTGTTTAGGTTCTTCTTTCAACTGTTTAGTGTCTAGAGATTCATCGATCATTCCCGATATTTTTACATAGCCACCAAGAGGTAACCAGCCAAACCCAAATTCTGTATCGCCTATCTTTTTACTCCAAATCTTAAACCATGGATCGAAGAAGATAAAGAATTTGGTAACCCTTATTCCAAATATTCTTGCTGCAAAAAAGTGCCCTAATTCATGTATTACGACTAAAAGTGTTAGTGCCAGAATCAATTGTCCGGCCATTACAAGTATTTCTATTATCTGATGTCCCATTATTTAAGCTTTTTAGATATTTCAAACGATTTAATTCTGGTAATATTATCTGTTTCCAGACATTCTTTGAGTGAAGGATTGTTAATAAACTCAATGGTAGTTAATGCTTCTTCAATCAGATTCGATATCCCAGTGAAACTAATCTTGTTGGCTAAGAAAAGTTCAACTGCAACTTCGTTAGCTGCATTCATGATACATGGAGAATTACCTCCTTGTTTCAAACAATCATAAGCTATTTGAAGATTACGAAAAGTTTGCAAATCGGGTTTTTCAAAGCTGAAAGTACTCACTTTAGAAAAAGAGAATCTGTTTTTTTGTGACTGAGTTCTATTTGGATAGTCAAGAGCATATTGAATTGGGATTCTCATGCTTGGAACTCCTAATTGTGCTTTTATCGAACCATCACTAAATTCGACCATAGAGTGAATAATAGATTGAGGGTGAACCACAACGTCTATTTTTTCAGCAGGAATATCAAATAACCAGCGAGCCTCGATAACTTCAAGCCCTTTGTTCATGAGACTGGCCGAGTCGATGGTTACTTTGTTCCCCATGCTCCCATTTGGATGCTTAAGGGCTTCGGCTGGACTGACTTTCGAAAGAAAATCTCTGTCCTTACCTCTAAACGGGCCTCCCGATGCTGTAAGAATAAGTTTGTCAACATTAGCAGGATTTTCGCCAACAAGACATTGAAAGATTGCAGAATGTTCGGAATCAACTGGGATAATCCTCGATTTGCTTTTCTTTAATAATTCGGTAATTAAGTGTCCTCCAACAACTAATGTTTCTTTATTGGCAAGCGCAATGGTTTTGCCTGCTTCAACCGCTCTAATTGTTGGCAAAAGACCAGAAAATCCCACCATTGCAGTTAAGACAATATCGATAATGTCGAGAGACGCTATTTGTTCAATCGATTTTGCTCCGGCAAAAACTTTAATTGGCAAATCCGAAACAGCCTCTTTTAACTGTAAATATTTTGATTCATCACCAATCACGATAAAGTTGGGCTCAAATTCACGAGCTTGTTTTATCAGAAGGTCGATATTGCTGTTAGCCACAAGTACTTCTGCCTGAAATAAATCCGGATAATCTCGAATAATATCAAGAGCCTGTGTGCCTATGGATCCTGTGGATCCTAAAATTGCTATTTTCTTTTGGTTTTTCACTGAAATTCTATATAGTCTTCAGGGTTTAAAGATACACCTTTTCTCCATAATTCAAAATGCAGATGAGGTCCGGTAGTGTTTTCACCGCTATTGCCGTAGGCAGCTATTGCCTGACCCGTTTCTATTAGCTCACCTGGCCTAACAAATGAAGATTTATTATGTTTGTAAACCGAAATAAGTTCCGATTTATGCTGAATAATTATTGTATAACCTGTTTCTACAGTATAGTCAGATGCTATAACAGTGCCACTTAAAACAGCAGAAATTATTGACTCGCCTGATGATGCTACATCAGTACCATAATGTTTTTTTGCTGGATTATAAGTAGAAATAACAACCCCTTTTATTGGAGGAAATAATACAGGTACCGCATCTGTTTTTTCGAGAGTGTAAGTTGTTTTATCTTCAACCTTAACTCTGGGTTTTGTTGGGTTATTAAATTCTTTTATCTGATCTTTTGTGAGATTTTGAACAGGTACAACAAAATCCTGATCAATAGGAACCTGATCAAAAACCATATCCGAAATCATTTGGAGATATTGCTCTCTAATTTCAAGTTCTTTAAGCAAACTGTCGGTACGAATTGCATTTTCGTAAATTAAGGTACGTGTTTCTTTATCTGGGTAACCGGGAATAAGTTGTTTGATAGGAGTATAGACAACAAATACCGATAGAATGGCAAAAAGAATAAATACAATGCCGAAGCTGATTAAGAAAAACCCAAGTCTGTTAAATCTAAATTTGCGAATGACATCATAGCTATTTCCTTGGTATATCACCAACTGAAATTTCTTCTTTAGCCATCTTAATATTTTGTGTTTCTTTTGAGTCATTAAAAATATTTTTTGCAAAGATAATCATTTACATCAAAAAACTTATTGGGGGTAAAGATGTTCGACATAAGGGAAAATAAACTCAAATACTTTAATAAACTTGTCGAACAAAAAAGATTTTTGAGTAATAGCGGAGTCAAATAATTGCATTCTTTCATTGAATCGGCAAATCATAAAAAACAATCCACCAAGAATAATTACAGTTTTTAGTATCGAGAAGATAGTACCTGCTGATTTATTTAGCCATTGTAATTTTATGAGTTTCATAAATTGATTAAGCAGTTTAGCAAAAACCAATACTAAGACAACAACAGCAATAAAGATTACAGCGAATGAAATTATGGGTAGGTATTCGGAGCTAAAACCAGATGTTTTGGTAATAGTTGAGGCAACAAATTCTGAAAATCGAAGAGCTAGAAATACCCCAGCAATAAGAGCGATAAGGCTTCCCAATTCTTTTACAAGGCCATTTTTAAAGCCTTTGTAGCCAAAAAAGCAAAGTATGACTAAAATTATTATGTCGAGAATACTCATTTTTTAATAAAATTTTGGCTAAAATTAGATTTTTTTTTGTTAATTCGCCTTATATGGCATTAATAAATTCTCTAGTTGGATTGTTAAATTATAATAGGCTTTCGCAAATTGACTATTTCCGGAAGAATCCTATTGAGGTTCAGGAGACTGTTTTGCAGCAACTTTTGGCAACTGCAGCAAATACAGAATTTGGGATCTCTAACAATTTTGGGGGGATGAGGTCTCAGAACGACTTTGCTGCTAGAGTCGCAATTAACGACTACGACAGTCTAAAGCCTTACGTTGAGCGAATCATGGGCGGTGAGCAAAATCTGATATGGCCAAGCGAGATAAAGTGGTTTGCGAAATCGAGTGGAACCACCTCTGACCGTAGTAAATACATTCCTATTAGCCCCGAATCTCTTGAGGATTGTCACTTGCGAAGTGGAAAAGATATCTTTTTACTCTATGCTGATAGGTTTCCTGAAACAGGAGTGTTTATGGGTAAGTCGCTTGCTATTGGAGGAAGTACAAATATCAATATAAACAGTGAAAATTCATTCTATGGCGATTTGTCGGCTGTCCTTATAAAAAACATGCCATTCTGGACTTATTTTCACAGAGTCCCCCGCGAAGAAATCGCCCTTATCGAAGACTGGGAGGAAAAACTGGACAGAATTGTTGAAAATACTTTTAACAAAAACGTTACAAATATTATTGGGGTTCCTACTTGGCTACTCGTGCTGCTGAAAAAGATACTCGTATACACGGGCAAGGACAATATTCTTGAGGTTTGGCCAAATATTGAGTTGTTTGTTCATGGTGGTGTTAGTTTCTTACCTTATAGAAATTCTTATCAAAAGCTAATTCCATCATCTGCTATGACATATCTGGAGACCTATAATGCATCTGAGGGTTTCTTTGGAATTCAGGACGAAACATACTGTGGAGGTAGTGTTGGCGACAAAGGTCTACTGCTAATGCTCGACTACGGGATATATTACGAATTTATTAAACTTAGCGATTATCTCGAAGGTAAGACAAATGCAATTCCACTGTCGGAGGTAGAGACTGATGTTAATTATGCAATGCTAATTTCCACAAATGGTGGTTTGTGGCGATATTTAATCGGTGATACTGTAAGTTTCGTTTCCAAAAATCCATACAAGATAAAAATTACTGGACGAACAAAGCATTATATTAATGCTTTTGGCGAAGAAGTAATTATTGATAATGCTCAGTCGGCATTAAGTTATTCTTGCGAGAAAACAGGAGCTCAAATTCGAGAATATACCGCAGCTCCAATATTTTATAGTTCAGGACCAGAAGGCGGACATGAATGGTTATTTGAATTTCTAGTCCCACCATCAGACATTCATCAATTTGTAGAACTTCTAGATAGTAGATTGCGTGAAGTAAATTCGGATTACGACGCGAAAAGATATAAAGATATTACTCTTGGCTTTCCTAAATACACAGTGTTGAAAGATGGTGTTTTCTATTCATGGTTGAGGGATAAAGGAAAATTAGGCGGACAACATAAGGTGCCGAGATTGTCTAACACTCGAGAATATGTTGATGAATTGCTAAAAATCAATGCTGATTAGTTGGAGTTCTTATCTTCAACTTTTTGATATCCAAAAAATTAAGTTGTTCTTTTTTTATTCAGGATGTAAATTTCACCATTATCAGAACCAAGAATAACTTCGTTGTTAGATTTTACGAATGAACAGTAAAAATTCACATCAGGCATATTCTTTGACTTTGTCCAGCCAGTATCTGGTGTTTTCATGTAAACAACACCATCTCTGCCGCAAACTACCGAAAGATTGTCTCCAAAATACATGCTTGTGAACTCGGACGTATAATCATCAATTTCTGTTGTCCAGTTATAGCCTATGTCTGTGCTAGAAAATAGAACTCCAGTCTCGGAAAGAGCATAAACTGTTTGATACTGGTCGGTATCAAGATCTACAAAATCATTACCATAAAGGTCAATATTGTCAAAAGTGTTTCCACCGTCTTCGGTTACCAATAAAATTCCATATCCGCCAAAGAAGCCAACATATTCGTTAAGAAAACAAATCGCATTAAACTGATTGTCGTACGAATCGTGAATCCAAGGATAGTTTCCAGTTTCTGTTTCGGACCATAATCCTTTATTATAATGTTCGCCACCAACAATAAAAACATTGTCTTCACTATTTGCATAAACACAATTATAAGGAACATAGTAGCTGTCGTATGGAAGGTTGCCAAGTTGAACAATCTCCCAAGTATTACCTCCATTGATAGATTTTAAAAATAGAAGACTGTCGCCACAAGCATAAACAACACTATCGCTCAGGTAAAAAATATTATTTACCGACAAGGAATCGGAGTTAAAGACTTTTGTCCAGCTTTCACCTCCATCAATAGTCTTAAAGATTCCGCCAGAGATGTTTTTCTCTCCACCGCAAAGCAGTCCAGTGTCATCATTGAGGAACTCTAGTCCAACGATTTTCATATTTTCTGGTAAAACATATTTGTCCACTGAAGTGTTATTATTGTAATCTTCTTCTTCGTGTTCACAAGAAACGAGAATGCTGATTGCGAAAAAGCACAAAATAAGAATAGGTATATTTTTCATAATTTTAATTATTAATTATTTTCTTTTAATTAAGCCATTCAACAAGTAGCAAAAAGCAGACTTACAAATTGTCTGACATTGGTAAGCAGTTTGATGAATGAAATAGCGTCCAAAAAGCGTTAGATTACTGCAAAAATTATTCCCAAAACAGAGGTTCTTAAAACAAGATGTTACAAAACCTTAAAATTCAACTAAAAGATACTTGTAGATTAGTTACCATACAGCTTCCAGAACTCAACATCGATTTGTTTTTCGGTTTTTTTCTCCAAGAAATAAGGAAGAGCTGGGAAAAAGTCTATTTCTGTTTTTTCTTCAAGCATATCAATGCTTACAGCGTAATTGTAAACAGAACCACTTTCGAGTTTCTTATTTGGCATGATAAAAGCAATTCCAGTAATTAATGTGTCGCTCATAAATAGCACGGCTTTATAAAATTCTGCTGGTACCGAAACTTCATTTTGACCAATTACTGGTAATCCTGGTTCTAAAATTGGACCAGTAACAACATATACAGAACCCAAGTTTTGGGCATAATTACGCAACTCAGACTCAAGTGTTTTCCACATACCACGATTAAAACCAGGTAATTGCGGACTAATATTGCTGAAAAGGAATGACTCTTTCATAGATTCTTCGGAGATGGACATGTCGGCGGCAGGTGCGAGATGACCACGGTCGTAGCCACTTGATTTATAGTCGTTTACATCAGCAGTTCCGGTCTCTACTTCGGGATCTTGTTTAAAGTTGTCGTCGCGTGGTTCGTCACCCAAGGTCATTTCTTTGGTAAGTTTGTATGCTACCCATTCGGCTTGTTCATGATTTTCGTTGTAAACAAAGCAATATAAAGTATGGCAAACTAATTTTTCATTTCTTTCAATTTTCGGAATCTGCAAAGGCAATTTTAATTTCTGAGCATTAAGTCCAGAAATCTGCAGTATGAGAATCAGAAATATTATAAATGCCCTTAACTTATTCATTTGATTTGATTTCCTCATTATTTTCTGTTGAGAATTCGTTTTGCGAATCAGAAGCAGGAGTTCCATATTTTCTGATTGCCCCACCAATGATATCTTCGAAGGCTACATAAGTCATGCACAATGTAGCAGGTGCTGTGAAGATTACTCCGACTCCAAAAGCAAGTAGTCCGCCAATGTTTATTAATCCCATGAGCATAAAAAATCCAAAAAACTGCCACCATTTTTGTGATATGATTTTCCGACTAAGTTCCATCGCTGGCCAAAAATCATAACCAAGAAAGAGTACAAACAAATTGGCAAAAGAGTATGCTACAGCCAGATAAATGCCAGGAATAATAAGAAAAATAAGGCCTATAAATATTAGAAGTCCAGAGGCGATGCTTAATAATAATAATACCAAGAAAAATCTAAAACCTTCGAAAAATTTGCCAAAATTGGGTTTATTTCCTCTAAATACTTCGTTGGCTACTAAAAGTGCTCCAGCAGTGATTGAAGGTTGTAGTACATTTGTAATTGCAGAACCATAATCGCCGAGAAAATAGCCAGCTGCAAAGTAAATTGGCATTATAATGGCAAAAAATGCGGCAAAACCACCTATATGCTTCTTAAAAAGCTCGTAACCATCTTTTAGATATTGGTTAAACTTAAATTCGTAGCCCTCGTCTAGCAGTCTTTGAAATACTATATCGTAATTGGTCATATGTTTTTTTGCAAATTTATAAAAAGATTTGAGAAGAGAGTATGTGAGATGGAATAATGCTTTTTGTGAAAATATGAAAATTACATAAATGGCAATAGAACCTAGTAAAGGTTTAGATAAGGATGAAGATTACTATAGTTCTAACTCCCTATAATCGGAGATATCGCAAACTGCAGAGTTTCCTTTCTGTAGCTGGAGTAGTTTTTTGGATGGTGATGGGATAAGTTCTAAATCTACTAGAGTACTCCATTTCTTATCAACTACTTCGATTGTTGCAGAATCCATACAAACAATATTGGGCCATTGACGGGTGAAGCCATCTTTGGATTTTGTTTTTATGCTTGCATCAATTACTAAAATATTGTTTTCAATAATGCAATCGTGCGATGGGTCGATATTATTAAGTACATACCATGGCAAAAGTTCTAAAGATTCTGAGAAGTTAAAATTGTCAACACTGATTATCATTCTTAGTTCAGCGTTGGAATTTTTTTTTGCACATTCGATAGCTACGTCTTTATAATTTTTAGAAAATCCTGCGTCGTGGTTCAAGATCATTATTCTATTCCCAAAAAGAGTAATGTTTTTTTCTTTTGTTTCGATTTTCTCTGTGAAAGAGGAAGGTTTTGTGAAACTAACTTCTGATGCATCTATCAATAATTTTCCACCATAGGTGTATTTATATGATGAGTGATCCAAAACATCTGAAGGGCCTTTGCTGATAATTATTTTCTCATTCAAATCCGAAATTTCTGTAATTGCAGCTAGTATTTGGGCATCGTCGTGGATGTTGATGGTTTCGTTAAAGCAGATAATCACTTTTGAGAACATCATCTGTCCAGCTCCTAGAAGAGCATTCATAATTTTAACATTCTGCCCTTGATAATGAGTTTTTGTCTTAATCAAAACAAGATTATGTGCTACACCATAATCGGGCAAGCGTAAATCAATTATTTCGGGTGCAATTGCAATCTGAATAGGTTTTAGAAATATTCTTTCGGTTGCCTTGCCAAGGTAAAAGTCTTCCATTGGTGGAATACCTACAATAGTTGCAGGAAATATAGCATCGGCTCTATGGGTTATGCATGTAATGTGAAAAACTGGGTATTTATCAGCGAGCGAGTAAAATCCAGTGTGATCACCAAACGGACCTTCTGTAACAAAATCTTCCTGAGGATCAATGTATCCTTCAAAAACAAAGTCTGCAGATTCGGGAATGTAAATGTCGTTGGTAATGCTTTTAACAAGTTTAACGCTTTCGTTTTTAAGGAAACCTGCGAGCATAAATTCGTCGATATTTTCTGGCAAAGGAGCTGTTGCGCAGTATGTTAAAACTGGATCTCCACCCAAAATGACGCTAATAGGCATTCTTTTTCCTAAGGCTTTATATTTATTAAAATGTGCTGCCCCACCTTTATGTAAATGCCAATGCATACCGGTCGAAGTTTTATCAAAAACCTGCATTCTGTACATTCCTGTATTTCGAATTCCTGTTTCGGGGTCTTCGGTAATTACTAGTGGTAATGTGAAGAACCGCCCACCATCAAAAGGCCAACATTTTAAAACAGGGAATTTATCTAAATCTGGATTTTGAATTACTATTTCTTGGCATTTTCCTTTTCCCGACTTCTTTTTTGGAATCCAACCTGAAGCAGATTTTAATTCGGGTATCAATGACAACTTTGACAGTAAACCTGGTTTTGTTTTTACAAGACTTGTAAAAAGCTTTTCGATCCTTTGCCCGGGCTCATTGTAATCTTTAATTCCGAGAGCTGCAAATAGTCTTTTGTCGGAACCATAATGATTGATGAGAACTGGAAATGCAGTACCAGTATTTTCAAATAAAATGGCCTTGCCTCCATTGGGCTGTTTCATAAAACGATCAGCAATTTCGCTTATTTCTAGTTCAGGGTTTACATACTCTTTAATTCTAAGAAGCTCGCCATTACTATCGAGGACCTGAATAAATTTTGATAAAGAATCAATCTGCATTTTTTATTTTTTGAAAGAAAAACCTAATAAGTAGTTGAACTACTCAACGGGTTTTTATTGTTAATATTTTGTACTTATTTCGGTCTCTTGTAAAATCTATAATCTGTAATCTGTAAATTGCAGTAAACTTGAGATTCTGCCTTTTTTAACAAAAGTGGAATTCCAATAAGC